>RZYD01000047.1 GCA_009930445.1 Bacteroidia bacterium
TGTTAAATCCATAGGTGACGCTCTCTTTTTCCCTGCACTTCTATTACCATGCAAACGAGCATCTCGGGCAAGATTTTGATTATAATTAGAATTACTGGGATGAATAATGACATTGTTATACAAAGAGGAAAGTTACAGTATAGTGGGGTGTTGTTTTGAAGTCTACAAAGCGAAGGGGAATGGTTTTTTGGAAGATGTTTATCAGGAATGTCTGGCATTGGAGTTTGGAATGGAGGAAATTCAATTTATAGAGAAACCTCGACTCGAGCTTAGTTATAAAGGTAGGCAACTAAAAAAATATTATGAACCGGATTTTGTGTGTTATGAGAAAATTGTTGTAGAAATAAAAGCCATTAAAAAGATTACAGATGAACATCGGGCACAGGTAATAAACTATCTTAAATCAACAGGAATGAAATTGGGATTGCTTGTCAACTTTGGTCATTATCCCAAGATAGAGCATGAGCGATTTGTTAACGAATATGATAACAATAAAAAGGTGCATCATACACTCTAGTAGAGTGACTTTTCGCGTCATTTTGCGTGTTTCGTAGTTATATATGAATTCAAGGCTGTCATCATATTTATCGCGATTGCTTGTGGATCGTCGTGGGGGATATCGTCGGGATGTGTTGCGGCGTTTTGATGCGCTGCGTGATTTTGATTGTTTGTCCCGCCATGATATTGATATGCATGTTTCTCGTGAATTGGCGCAGGTACTCAATTTCGCGCGGGAGCATGTGTCTTTTTATATGGATCGCATTCCCCCCGATATTAGTGAGGAGAACGCATTGGCGATGTTGCCGCAGCTGCCGATGTTGACGAAGCAGGATGTGCAGCAGTCGCTACATGAATTATGTGTGAAGGACATTGAGCGATTTGAGGATGCGACGGGTGGGTCTTCTGGTGTGCCGACGATATTCTATACTGATTTGGAACGTAAAAAGGCGGGGGAGGCATCGACGTATTGGAGTAATGGCTTGGCGGGTTTTGACTATGGGGATCGTGTGGCGATGCTTTGGGGCTCTGATAGAGACTGTAGACCGGAGACTATAGACCAGAGACTGGAGGGAAGGGATAGAGACTGTAGTAGTAACCGGCGGGGCTGTGAACCGCTGGGGGATGCGCGGTCCGGAGTCCCGCGTGTACAGTTTGCGCAGATAAAGGCGGTGGCTCGGAATATGATCGAGAATGTGCGCTGGTATAATGCGTTTGATATGGGTGAAAATCGTATGCACGATTTTCATGCGGGGTTGTTGAATTTTAAACCGCATGTGCTGGTGGCTTATGCGGGGAGTTTGTACGAATATGCCAAGTTCCTGAATATCCACAGTCTAAAGCCTCAATACCCTCTGAAAAGCATTGTATCCTCCGCCGAAGTGCTGACTCCGGCCATGCGAAAATCGGTTGAGCGAGTATTTGAACGACCGATTTTCGATCGCTACGGAAACCGGGAGTTTGGTCCCATTGCTGCGGAATGCGAGGCGCATGCCGGACTGCATATCAATGAGCATGATATGCTGGTGGAAATTGACAGTCCGGATCCCTATGAGATTCCTGGTGAAATCATTGTGACGTATTTTCGGAATCGGGTGATGCCTTTTGTTCGGTATAATACCGGCGATATCGGGGTCTTTGCAAAGGGAGAATGCGCGTGTGGACGGAAGACCAAAAAACTGAAGACAATAGACGGTCGAACGTCGGATTCCATCCGGACGAAAGATGGAAAACTTATTCACGGGGAGTATTTCACACATTTGATGTACGGGGTCGAAGGGGTGAAGGCATTCCAGTTTGTGCAGGAGGCTATGGATGCTTATGTTTTACGAGTGGTTTGTTGTCCACAGATTGCACAGATGTACACGGATCCCTGGATAGAAAGTGTGAAAGGCTGCGTTGGAGGTAACGGGAATGTACGAGTTGAGATTGTGGATGAAATTCCGTTACTTCCCTCGGGGAAACGCAAGTTTACGTTGTCTTTAGTAGACCATGGACTATAATTTGGCGCGTTTAAGTGCTTGTGCCCATTCTTCTGCTGTTCTGAGTGGGGTCGTAGGCCGTCAGGTTGATATTGGTGTGATATCTCCTCGTAATCTTGTTTATGCCATGCAGGCGGTGTCAATGGCGCAGCTGTTGTTTTGCAGAAATGCGGTGGAAAAAGATCAGATTATAATGCGTGTATATTCATTGTATGCAAAATTGAGAGAAGATCGGGCAGAAGTGGAGCAAGCGTATGGTTATAGATGATGTGTGCCTGAATGGGGTATGATATGGGCAATTCGTGATGTGCTATGCTTTTTAATTCATTTCAATTTCTTGTTTTTTTCACCTGCGTTTTCTTTACGTATTTTGCCTTGCCCCATCGGTGGCGATGGGTGTTGCTTTTGGCGGCCAGCTATTATTTTTATATGTGCTGGAAGATGGAATATGTGCTGCTGATCATTTTTTCGACGGTAGTGGATTATGTGGCTGGGATACAAATCGAACGGTCTGCAACAAAGAAAAGGCGTAGATTGTTTTTGGGAATGAGTTTGGTTGCGAATTTGGGGTTGTTGTTCTTTTTCAAATATTACGATTTTTTCAGTGAATCGGTTCGAACATTGTTTAACCAGTTCAACATATGTGTTGATTTGCCGGTTTTCAATGCTTTGCTCCCTGTGGGAATTTCATTCTATACGTTTCAGACATTGAGTTACACGTTAGATGTCTACATGGGAAAACGGAATGCGGAGCGACATCAGGGCATCTTTGCGTTGTATGTGGCCTTTTTCCCACAGCTGGTGGCCGGACCGATTGAGCGATCTACGCATTTAATGCCGCAGTTTCGGCGTATCGTACGTTTTGATTATGATCGAGTCGTTTCCGGATTGCGATTGATGCTCTGGGGGTTTGTAAAGAAGATTGTGATTGCAGATCGGTTGGCATGGGGAGTGGAAAATGCGTATCTGCGCCCTGAATCAGCTACGGGATTGGAACTTAGTATCGCCACCTTATTTTTTGCAGTTCAAATATTTTGTGATTTTTCCGCCTATTCGGATATTGCGATCGGTGTGGCACGGATTTTGGGGTTTGATTTGATGAAGAATTTCAGGCAACCGTACACGGCGCGATCGGTGTCAGAGTTTTGGCGTCGCTGGCATATTTCTTTGTCCACCTGGTTTAAGGATTATGTATATATTCCTATGGGCGGGAATCGTAATGGTCGCTGGCGGGCCTATTTCAATTTAGCCGTGGTCTTTTTGCTCAGTGGATTATGGCATGGTGCCAGCTGGACTTTTGTTGTATGGGGGGCACTGCATGCTTTTTATATGCTGGCGGAGCGCGTTTTAAGTGAGAGCCGTATTGGAAAGCGGCGTTTTGAAAATAATCGCTGGTTAAGTGGTCTTGCACCCTGTGTTCAAGTGGTTTTTACATTTGTTCTGGTATGTTATGCGTGGATTTTCTTTAGAGCTTCGTCGTTCCATGATGCCTGGGTGATTAGCAAACGTATGGGAGCTGGACTGTTGCATTTAGATCGCTCTGTCTGGGAACAGCTGTTGCATCAGCCCAATAGTGTACTGTTTGGATTTGTTCTTGTTTTGTTTGTTCTTGGAGTTCAGTTGGTTCAGCGATGGGTGGATCTAGGGGCACTGTTTGAAAAGAGTCCGCTGTTTATTCGTTGGGGTGCATATTATATGGGTGTGCTTGTCATCCTGTTGCTCGGTGTGCTCGAAAATGATCAGTTTATCTATTTTCAATTCTGATATGAAACGATTGCTTATCAAGATACTGCTTTTTGTGGTGCTGGGATTTCCTGTCTATTTTTGTGCTCATCGGTATATTTATACCCATTATCGAACACCCATGAACGAACTGATACGGCGATCACTAAAACGAGCTGATTCTAAACGGCCTTACGATCGGGTTATTGTGGGCGACAGTGTTTCTCGTCAGTTATTTAATGATAAAAATCAGGCAAAAAGCAAATACGAGCATTTGACGACCAATGCCGCGACGACAATGCTGGGACAGTATGTCCTGCTCATGGAGTATCTGAAGCATAATACTGTTTCGGAAATCATTGTTCTGATGAACCCCTATTCGATGACGGATGATTTGAATCGTAAATTTACTGCAAATTATGTGGTGGGTACGATGTATCGTCATCCATATAAACAATACGTGACGCAACGCGCCGAACGCCAGATTCGTCATTGTCGCTGGTGGTTTGTTCCAGTCCTGTTCTCAGAATTTCCAGAACTTTGTCTGATTGATTATCAGCAGGTAAATCCAAAGCCTTACGTATATGAAGTCTTCTTTTCTCCGTTGAGTATCGAATATTTGAAACTGCTTCGTGATGAATGTGCGAAACGTAACATTCTCTTGCGCCTGATTTCGCCGCCCATTCCTGCAGAATTTAAGGATATGGACACCGCATTTATGGCGCAACAGCTTGTTGAACATGGTTTGATGGTCATTGCTCCGGATTATTTCCCGCTCAAATTCAAACCGGATGCCATGTTTGCCGATGAATTACACCCCAAAGGCCCTTATATCGACGAGTTTCGTAATTCACTGGGGGTGGAGTGGAGAAGAGAGGGCGGCGAGATAGTAGACCGTAGACCGTAGACCTGAGACCGTAGACAGTAGACCTGAGACCGTGGACCGTAGACAGTAGACCGTGGACCGTAGACCGTAGACAGTAGACCGCAGACCGCAGACCGTAGACAGTAGACCGCAGACCGCAGACCGTAGACCGTAGACAGTAGACCTGAGACCGTGGACCGTAGACCGCAGGCTGTAGACTGATCGACTTTAGACATTGGACATCGTGAGTATGAGAGATTTTAGAAAGATTAAAGCATGGGCGTTGGGAGATGATTTGACGGTCGCCGTTTACCGCGCAACGGATTCTTATCCGAAGTCTGAACAGTATGCGTTGGCCAGTCAGATTCGGCGTGCGGCGTATTCTGTTCCATCGAATATCGCTGAGGGTGCTTCAAGAAAAACGAAGAGGGATTATCTTCATTTTTTGTATATTTCCCGAGGGTCACTAAGTGAGGTTGAATATTTTCTTCATTTGAGCCGTCGATTGGGTTATTTGTCTGATTCAAATTATAGAAGACTGAATGACGAAGCGATTGAAACACAAAAATGCTTATGTGGTTTGATAAAAGCAGTTGAAGAAGAATTATGATGATCACATCGATTGACTATGCCATAAATGCCCACTCTCTAGAGTCTAGCGTCCCGAGTCTGAGATCGCTCAGTCTGATGTCCAAAGTCCCCCGTCTGTGGTCTCCAGTCTCCCATCTAAGGTCTCCCGTCTCCCGTCTAAAGTCCAGTGTCTCCGGTCTAAGGTCTCCGGTCTCCGGTCTCCGGTCCAGTGTCTCCGGTCTAAGGTCTAATTCATAATGGCATCACTCTGGGCATTTCGTTTTCTTCTCTGGTACATCTGCATTTTGTGGGTGCAGCCACAGGTGCGGTTCCCAATACTTCAAACGTTGCATATTGCAGATATAAGTTTCGCCAGTGCTATTTTGTTTCATGTTCTTGCTGTAGCACAGGAGGGAGATCGAATGATCCGTTGGGGGATTGCATCGAAGTTGGCAGTTGCATTGTTGGTGTTAGCAACCGTTTCATTGTATATGGCGCCCTTTCAAACCAGACATGATTTTAATTCCATGGAAACGATATGGAAGCAGGTTGCGCTTATTCTGTTGGTGGAGGCTACTGCCACGTCTGTCGAGCGTGTATGGGCGGTGTTGACGACGATTGCTATAGCGACTTTATGGTGGATGAAGGCCGGGTTCCGATTGGCAGCAGCAGGGGAATCCTTTCGTGGCGATCGCCTTATGGGGCCTGCGGTAGGACTCATGGATGATCCAAATGCTTTTGCTTATATGGTGGTGATTATTATTCCGCTGCATATGTATTTGTCGAAGTTTACGACCAGTAAGTGGGTCGGAAAAGCCTATCTTGCGATGGTGATGCTTGCGGTTTATATCGTAATTGAGACGGGGAGTCGCTCTGGATTTGTCGCGATGCTGGTTATGGCGCTTCTTATAGTGATTCATCATTGGAAAAGACAGAAAGTGAATATTATTCTGGCTGTCTTAGGTGTTGTGCTGATTATACCTTTTACATCACAGAGTAATTTGGATCGTGTTTTGAGTCTGGGCGATTCCTTCCGATCTTTTGTTCTGGGTGAAACAAAGGATCCGGACAGAGGTATGACGCAGGATGAACAAAGTTCTCTAGAGCGCAGAATGAAGAATAAGGATACACTGCGGCTTATTAAAAATTATCCGGTATTGGGTGCAGGGGTTAGTGCTAATCAGAGTTTACATGCATCAGAGTACCCTCATGCTGTGGGTATTGTTCATTGTGAAATTCTCCGTGCGGGATACCAGATGGGGATTGGGGGGATGGTTATTTACGGTTCCATTATTGCCGTCATTATTGCTTTTGGGTGGAAACTGTATATCTATTATGGCGATTGGGTGGAGATGCGTGAAATGGCCTGGACACTTTTTGCGGCAGGAGTGACGGTGAGTGTTGCGGGTTTTTTTGGCTCTTTCCCTTGGAATCCTATGACGCTGACCTATTGTGCACTTGTATCGAGTTTAATGTTACTCAGCAAGGAGCATGTGCGTGGGTAAGAAGTTGAGTTCACTTGGCCTCGGGGTCTCTTGTTTTTTGACCTTGATGCTTACTGTGTTCGGGGTGGCCGCAATGTTTGTTCGGGTTTTGCTGCCTTATGAGCGGGTCAAACAAGCACTTGATCGCTATTCCTACACGGGCGGGGTGGAGTATTTTACAGCCGCTTATTATGACAGAGTGGTGTTTCGTTCCGTATTGGCGGGAGGTTTCATGTGCTTGTGTGCTGTGGGTATATTTGTTTTCCGTCGTTTTTTTATCCGTCGGTTGTCTTTGTTTGTAATCCATTTTCACGAGAATGTCTGTTCAATAATCGGATGGTTGCGTGAACCTCGCGACGAGGAATACCCGAGAATTTTTATTGTGCTGTTTTGGGTTATTCTTGCTGTGGGGGTATGCCTTCGCTTGGTTTATTTGCGCCAACCGGTACATGCAGACGAAGCACGGACATTTACAGCCTATGCGATGCGACCCTACTATATTTTGTTTTCAGACTGGACTGCGCCTAATAATCATATTTTTCATACCGCCCTAGTGCGGATTTGCTATTTGATTTTCGGCTCATCTTTGATTGCGCTGCGATTTCCTGCATTTGTTTTTGGCATTCTGTTTCTAGTTGTTATCTACTTATATGGAAGGAAGTGTTTTGGGGGCGCGACGGGGTTATTACTTATGGCGTTCTGTTCCGCTTCAAGTGCTTTTGTCAGTTACTCAACGATGGGGCGGGGATACTCCATTTTATTTGTATGCAGTTATGTACTATTTCTCTGTGCCATGGCATTGCAAGCCATGCCGCAAAATCCGATTGCTTGGGTGGGTGCAGGGATGGTCTCTGTGATTGGGTTTATGACCATTCCAACCATGTTGTATTCTTTTGCCGGTACGTTTATATGGCTTGTAGTTTATGCACCATGTTCTATGCAAAAAAAACAGTGGTGGCATCGATTGCTCATTTTCGCCGTGTGTGTCAGTATTTTTGTGATATTAGCGTACATTCCAGCCTTTATAGCAACTGATTGGATGTTGATTCAGGATGATGCGACCTTAACCGCGAGTCGAAGCTGGGTAAATATTTGGTCGACATTACCCTCTTGGTGCATGGAATTATACCGTACCTTTTTTCAAACGACAAATGGCTATATCATGGGATTTGTCGGGGTTTTCGGTGTGGCGGGAGTTTTGTTGGATAGAGCGTTCAGGAGGGTGGCTCCGTGTTTCATTTTATTTGTCATATTGTGGGGCATCACCCTAGGTGTCCCTCTAATCATTCAGAGAGTTATTCCCTATGGTCGCATTTACATTGTGCTGCTTCCTGTATTGGTGGTCGTTCCTCTATATGGTTTGGTTTTATGGACAACTCGGTTTCAGTGGATAAAAAACAAGAATCGAATGGTGACGCTATTGTGTCTGTTCATTCTGGCTGGAGGAAGCTATGAGCTGTTCAAAAACAATCCTGAAAACATAATGCAAACCGGGGATCAGGTGCGTGTTGCTGAAGGTGCTGTTCGCTATTTAGCAAGACATGCGGGAGATCATGATGAAATCATTGCCATGTGTCCTTCTCCCGGACCGATGGTGTTTTATGCGGATAAGTATGGTTTATCTCCTCGGATTTGGGATCTGCTGGAGTATATTCCTCACATGAATGAAGGCCATAATAATATATGGATTGTTGTTAATGAGGAATACGGGCATACACTGAATGGATACTTGGAAAAGATGCACGCGGAGGGGTTTCTAACGCGTGCCGTGTATGTGCTTCAATTAGATGGAGGAGCTATTTATATGCTAAAAAATATGGCTATTACCAATGTAACTTCTGCTTATGAATAATATGAAGTATCTGAGTTTATGAAAACACTGTCTATTATTACAGTTGCCTATAATGAGGCAAAAAATATAACGCGGTTAAAGCGGAGCATCGATGCCCAGCGACTCCCGAAGGGGTGGCGCATCGAAACCGTGCTGGTGGACAATGGCAGTCACGATGACACCGCATTGATTGCTGGGCGGCTGGGGTATATCCGGGTGGTATCCCAGATGAAGGGTACGATTGCAGCGTGCCGGAACCGGGGATTTGATGAAGCTTCCGGCGATCTGATTGCCTATGTGGATGCGGATTGTGAACTGGGGGTGGATTGGATGGAGCCGGTGGTTGAGGTCCTGGAGGATAAATCGTTAGGCATTGTGGGCTGGCCGGTGGTTCCTCCTACCCCGATGACCTGGGTGCAGCGGGCCTGGCATGCCCATTGGACGAATAAACGCGGGCATATCACCTCTGCATTGTCAGGTGAACGGTCGATGACATTGATCACCACCGCAAACATGACCATGACCCGTGCCGCTATGGAGCAGGTCGGCGGTTTTGACGCATCCTTGCGTTCCGGTGAGGATATGAATTTTTTGTTACGGGCCTTTCATTTGCATATTCCGCTGATGGCGCAGCCGTCGTTGCATGTCGTTCATCACGGGGAACCCCGTTCATTAAGAGCTTTTTATCATCAGCAGCGCTGGCATTGTTCGCGTAACAGTTTTTTGAAAATGATCCGTTCTGGTTCCCTGCTGCGCGGAGCGAATGCTTTGTGGTTCACATTGTTTTTTACGATGAGTCTGACAGGTGCGTTGCTGTCCCTTCTTTTGCTCTGTATCGGGATGTCCGGATGGGCTGCGCTCGGGGTGTTGCCGTTTTTGTTGATTATATGGGCTCCTGCATGGGTTATTGCATGTCGGGCAAAAAGAATGGGATTTTTTGTGTCATTGCCTGTGCTGTATTTTGTTTACGGGTGGGTGAGAATGGTTGAGTTGTTTGGATTTCATTATTCTAAAAACAGTTGGCGATGAAATGATAGCTAAATATATTTCAAGATGTAGTTGCGTTGTGATTTATGGGTTTTCGGCGATATTTGCTGTATTGGCTATAGTGTCGTTATTCTACTTTCCCCATTTAAAGGGAAATTGGCTTGGATACATTCCACCTGCTTTAGGCCTTTTGATATTATTTATAAATGGTTTATTGAGTAGGAAGTGTCCCGTAGTGGGAAAGGTTGTGCGGGATATACTGATGAGTAGGTGGTTTATCCCTGCGCTACTTGTAGCTGCTACGTTCGTGCAGTTGACTTTTTTATTATTAATAAGACCGATTCCCATATCCGATGGTCTGGTTTGCTATAATGAAACCGTCGCATTTCTGCAAGGACATGGATTGCCGTGGAAAAGGTACTATCCTCCATTTCAGTTGTATTGGAGTTCTCTTTTTTTGCGATGTTTTGGTTCATCTTATTTTGTGTATCAGGTTTCAAACATCCCTTTTTACATCGGAACTGTATTCATTGTTCGTAAAATTGTTAGGGTTTTTACTGCGGAAGAATTGTCTCGCATTGCGATGGCTGTGGTTGCTTTCTATCCGTCTTTTATGATCTATTTGGCCGTATCTCCATATTACTATTATCCGTATACCTTTTTCATCACATGTACAGTGCTTTTTATTGTCAGAGGCTTTGAGTGTACTGATAGAAGCAGATCTTGGGTGATTTGGTTTGCTGTGGCCGGGGGAACGGCTGCAATGGGGGCACTGGCAAAACCTGTATTTTTGATTGCTCCTGTTTACATGGGTGCATTGGTGATTATTGCAATAAGCAAGCGTCGAATTTTTGTCCGATTAGCTATCGGCAGTCTTGTTTTTCTGTTTACCTTTGCAATATTTATTTTGCCGTGGATGTTGAGCCTGCATGATCATTTTGGACATGTTGTACCGGTCTGTACCTCTGGCGGATTTGTTTTGTATAGCGCAAACAATGCTGAGTCCAATGGATTGTTTAGTGATGTGCCCGATCGAATTAAACACATCAATAAGACTGACTATTTTGAATCTTCCAAAGAATGTTCAAAAAAGGCGGTTGAATGGATTGTGAATAATCCATGGACATTTGGACGTCTTGCGATGAACAAATTTATTTATACATGGGGCAATGAAACAACAGATATCGAACTGATTAATGTGCGTGGTGAAAATGTCCAGCTGCTCGATGATGTGCTGTCACTTGTTGTTCAGATTGCATGGTCAGTGTTACTTATATATTGGGCCTATGTATGCGTTTTATTTTGTCGTAATAGCGGTGCGGAGATTCAAGTTTTACATTTGATTATTTGTATGCTTATTCTTTCCAATGCTCTGGTGTATCTGGTTTATGAAGGATCATGTCATCACCATTTGCCATTTATTCCATTGATGGTTGTTGATATATGTTTTTTTAAAAATGAAATGCTAAAGAGGGCTCAATAGATCAATGACTAAATGCTCGGTGAGTATCATAACAAGTACTTATAATCGTGCTACAGAGATTTCCCGCGCAATAGATTCAATTCTTGCTCAGACGTGTCAAGAGTGGGAACTGTGTATTGTTGGAGATTGTACGCCTGACAATACTCGGGATATTGTTCGGTCATTCAATGATGATCGGATCCGCTTTTATAATTTGCCGGAGAAATCGCCAGCGGGAGCGCACGGCGCGATTGCCAAGAATTATGCCATAAAGCACATGGCAAAGGGAAAATATATTGCCTATCTGGATGATGATGATGCCTATCGGCCTAAATTTTTAGAGACGATGATTGGGTATATGGAAGATCATCCGTATTGTGAGGTGGCCTATTGTCGCGGGGGGTATAAAGATGTCCACACAGGGAAAAAAGTGTGGGGAAATCCATTTCAACGTTGGCTGCATGGGTATTCGAGGGAAAAGCTGTTGCGGTATAACTACATTAATACCAATTGGGTAGTGCACAGAAAATCACTGATCGAAAAAACGAATGGCTGGAACGCTAAAACCTATTTTGATGATTATAATCTATGGCTGGAGATGAGTGCCTTGACTGATTTTCATTATATTAACAAGGTTTTGGTCGATAATTATATTGAGGAAGATCCGTTCGTGCGGCGTGCATGGAACAAGGGGTGGGCGATGATTAAATCAGGTGGGAAACGGATGCCGTTGCCCTATGATGGGGATTATGACGATGCGGCGAGAAAGACGAGAGAGGGGGATGGTAGACCGTAGACTGTCCCGTCCTGATATAGGTTGACACTATTGAAAGGAAAAAGGTTCAAAATGAGCACAGGAATCCGATATAGTGAAGCCTTCAAACGCCAAGTAGTTG
>RZYD01000403.1 GCA_009930445.1 Bacteroidia bacterium
CGGTGCTGGAGCATAAAAGCGCCATCGTTAATAGCATTTACGACCTGCTGGGCGGTTCCTCCCGACCATCCGCCAAGTTCTGACGGAGATTCGGGGATGTAACCTAATCCATTAGGGCCGAAGTAGCTAGTTACTGAATAGGTGTTGGTGGCCGTTGACCATGGATCAACCGTTGGGTTTCCTCCGTAAACGGCATTAATACGTACAGGCTCTTTACCCATTTCATTTTTCCAGAATCCTCCTACGGTTTCAGAACAGATTTGAAACCAGCGTTCGGTTTGCCATCCCAACGCAGTAATGGGGTGATTATAGAAATTTTCTGCTGTGGGCGGGTTGGTTTCATAGTGGATAAACTTATTGATCATTAACTCCAATTCGCCGGCGTTGCGTGCCGTGATCCGTGCAAAAACGATGTCAGGCATACTGTTGCCAGTGACATCTGCAAAAATATTATCCGATACACAATAACCGTCCCAGATGGGGGAGGTGATCTGCGTTTCCGCATTGGCCCCATAGTCACCCAGCAGAAGAATCGCTGCCGGTACAATTTCCCAGGTGGAATAAATTTCGTCAAAATAGTCTTCCAGTCCGTTGGCTGTATTTGTTCCTATTTCGGCCAGCGTAAGCACTTTTGTATGGATTCCCTGCTTATTTCTGAACCTGCGAATCGTATCGGCCCATGCGGTGAATTCAGTGGCATTGGGTGTCACAATCAGGTATTCGCATCCTGTTACGTCTTTGGTGTTATGCGTGTATTTTTGTGTGTAGTCAATTTTTGGTAAGTCGTTGTAATTGAGTAGCATATCGCTGAGAAGCGGGTCCCAATAGCGGCTTCTGTAGCGCTCGTCGCCATATTGGTCGTTTCCGCCTTCAATCTGAACTTCAAACCGGATGTCACGATAGATTATCAGTTGTTTGGTTACCGGGTTGTATTGAAAAGGGGTGACGCCTATGGTTACGGCATCCACTCCACGAATCTTTGTTTTTTCTGAGAGGGTGACAGGTGTTGACGGATAAAATGCGTCAGTATTGTATATCGTTTGATTTTTTGCATACACCAGTGGCGTATCCTGATCATCCCAGGGAATTTCCGGGGAGGGGGCAATATCAATGTTATCAATGGTCTCTTTTCTGGCAGAAAGAATGGAAACGGTAGCTGTTGCGCCCTGGGGAAGCGCCAGAAAACGTCCTGATCCGGGCAGATTGGGTGCACCCTGATTGTTAGGCAGGAATTCACCCGGCAGCATGATCTCTTTCATCATTTCATCGTTCACCAGTTGCTCTGATAGTGTGAGGTCGGTTAACGAATAGTTGATCACGGTGGCTTGATCTTTCTTTTCGATTATGCTGTAGCCTTGTGAACCCCAAGCATCGGCATAATGAATGTTTTGTTGTGCAATTAGTCCGGATACGCTTACTGAAAACGTAAAAACGGCAATTAAGAGTAAACGATAGAAGTAAATTCGCTTCATAGTGTAATTTTTAGATAAGATTCAAAAGGACACAAATATATTAAAATTCATTGGTTTACTTGATAATTATTTCCTCCGACTCTCTTTTGCGGGCTGCTGTTGCCTTTCCTTGCATTAGTTAACTCCGCTAAAAAATTATCCAACAGGAACTTTCCCGACTGGAAAGGATACCTTTTTATATAAACAGATTGCAAAATGGCATTAATGGTTGTCTTTGAGATTGAAAAATTTTCTCTTTGACCGAATTGATTAATTTTGGAAAAATTTTGTACCCTCATGAAGGAACCTTTGGAATTATTTTACGACAGCATCCCCTACGACCCGACCACCATCTCCAGGGCTGAGGTGGGCAATTGTTACATTGCAATACAGTTAAAAAACGGTAGGACAGGTGTATGCAGCACTTTGCTGGATCCGCCAGTGGATGTAAATCCCTGTACCTTTCAGCCTGATTTACGAAACCCACAGCACCGGATGGTGTATAATGCCTGGCTCAATGCAATGATTAACGACGATTGTCGATGCTGTGGTTCTGGTGATATTTTTGAGGTTGTAGCATTTAACCGCGATCTGCCAACGGTTATGGTGGGTTTTTTTAAGCCACTGGTGGCAAAAATTGATACCTTGACTTCTTCGCTCAGGGTTTTTGATCATGCTTTATGCCATCCGCGGCTGGATACTATGGAACAATTGCCTGACGCGATGGCGGAGGCTAAGCAGATTATTCTTACCTCAACCACAATTTTTAACCGAACCTTTTTAAAAATTCTGGCAATGAACTTACATCATGTACCTGTTTTCCTGCTGGGCCCATCGACCATTATGCACGATGCCATGTTTTGTTATCCTGACATCGCGGGCTTGTTTGGTACCTTGTTTTCATTGTACGATTCTCGGGTCTTGGATACGATTCAGGAAGGTGGAGGAACCCGCGATTTTAATATCTTTGCACGGAAAGTATTTCATAAAAATCCGGATTTTAAAAATGAATGATGCACTCAGAGCGCATTTGGTT
>RZYD01000404.1 GCA_009930445.1 Bacteroidia bacterium
GTTTACTGACCATAATAATGGCATGGGGCTTATTCACGGCATCGACTATTGCTACCGACTGACAGCGCTTTTCCCGGATGGAGCAGAAAGTTATGTTTCGGAAGAAATCTGTGCCAGCCTCAAAAAAGATTTGCCGGTAATCACACATGTTTCGGTGGAAAAAACGGATCCGGTCAGCGGAAAAATTCGGGTCCAATGGGCTAAGCCAACAGAACTGGATTATCAGGTGACTCCCGGGCCTTTTAAATATATTCTATACAGAAGCAACCATACGCTGGAAACTCCCTTTCTTGCCGTGGATTCGCTGAATACCCTGACCGATACTCTCTTAATGGATACAGACATCAATACCTCCGCATACCAATTTGCTTACTTTATTGCGTTTATTAACGATACACCGGGAAACCGTTTTACCATTGGCATGACCCAGATCGCGCAGTCACCATTTCTGTCCATTACACCAACCGACCGACAACTTAATCTATCGTGGGAGGCAGGTGTTCCCTGGAAGAATTCAACCTACGACCTATTCCGGTACAATGAAATCACTACTACCTGGGATAGCTTAACCACAATATCGCAACCCTACCGGGCCGACACCGGACTGATAAATGGTAAACCCTATTGCTACTTAATCCGAACCCGTGGCTCCTATTCCGCCTCAGGAATTATCTCCCCCATTCTTAACCATTCGCAGGAAGCCTGTGGTACACCCATCGATAATCTTCCCCCTTGCCCGGTTGTACTTTCCGTGCATACCGACTGCGACAAACTGGAAAACCATTTAGCATGGACAAACCCCTTACATGCCTGCGGAACGGAGGTAAGCCGATATGTTATTTATGCTGCACCTGATCAACTTACTGATTTTCAGGCTATTGACTCCATAAATAATCCAAATGACACAACCTACATTCACCATTTTGATCAGGCCATTACAGGTTGTTATTTCATTATCGGCGTGGATGAAGCACAAAATCGCAGCGCTCCATCGAATACGGTCTGCATACCCCACGACACCTGCTCAGTATATCAGTTACCCAATGTTTTTACACCCAATAACGATGGATACAACGATATTTTTACCCCATTCCCTTATACCGCGATTGAAAAAGCAGAGACAGAAATTCTTAATCGCTGGGGTCAGGTTGTTTTCCGTACTGATGACCCGAATCTGAACTGGGATGGAAGAGATCAATCCACCAACAAGGAGTGTGCTACAGGGGTTTATTTTTACGTAATAAACCTGCATGAGATTACTTTGCAAGGCCTCATTCAACGGACTATTTCAGGGCAAGTGCATTTGTTGAGGGAGTAAACAATTACCAGTCTGTCGTTCACCAGCCTCCTATACACAACGTGCCCGTCATCTCATTAACAAAACACATAACTTTCCGCTGGTAAAGACCGGATATCGAAGGATTGCTTTTGTTGTTTCAGCCTGAAAGATTGGAAAAGTACGCCATTCCTGTTAAAAACCATCATTTGCACAGCAGGATGAAAAGTACCAACAGGCATCTCAAAGGGAAGAAAACTGTTGGTGGAAGGGTGAAGATAGCGTTGAATATCATCCACAAAAAATGTTATTCCTGTCGAACGCCACCCACAGCTTTTCCAATTTCGAGGGAATAAGAAAACCCCCATACGAATGGGATATAATTGAAACAGCTCACCTTGTAAAATAAGCTATACCAACGAACAACTGCATATACCAATCGGTTATCGCTTTTTTTGATTAACATCAAAAAAACCTTCATCCCCAAAGTGCTGAATACATTTTGGTTATGATACATCGCCAATACCATCAATTTTACATACCGCTATGAAGTATCCGGCATCATTCAGGTTTTCCTGCAGGGAAAACCCCAATTCTTTGAGGGTTGCAGCCTGTGAGGCAATGGGATTCTGATTACCTATCGATGTGTAACCTATCACCGTTTCATGGTTGCAGCCTGTGAGGCAATGGGATTCTGAAGGAGTTATCAGAAAAAGTGCGGCAGGGGTAGTTTGTTGCGGTGGGTGGCGGTTTTTGACCGGCTAAGCAGAGCGGGCTAAGAAGCCCCTGCTGAGCCGATGCAAAAAACGACACGCGCAAAGCAACTACTAGCAGATAGCCCGCTGGCCACTCCGGGAAAAAACAAAAAGTCTCTGGAACCCCGCCAGCGATAATAAGGAATCAAATCGATCATTCGGGGTAAAGATTTCCCGATTAACACAGTTCAAAATATTCTAAGCGAGAAAGTCAGACCAACGGGGTAATAAAGGGCATATAGCATAAAACAAAAGACCCATCAGCGTTTGAAAACCTGACGGGTCTGGCCTATTTTGTATCGTTTCAGCGACAAGGAACTTTACCTGTCGCAACTGAAATTATGCGAACATTTTTTCAGCTAAATCAACCACACGGCAGGAATAACCCCACTCATTATCGTACCACGACAACACCTTAACCGTTTTACCCATAGTCATGGTAC
>RZYD01000405.1 GCA_009930445.1 Bacteroidia bacterium
ATGGCATCACGCCAACGCTTCTTCTCAAGCCACTGAGAGAGACACCACAAAAACAGTGTGATAAACGTGAAGCTGTAAAGATGCGACATGGGGCCTTCGCGGGTTGCATAATAAGCAAGGTTTGTTCCCAATACTATTACGACAATTGAGATTGAAACAACAATGTCAGAAAAATATTTTAGCAACAGTTTTCTTAGAAAGACAAGACCAAGGAAAAGATAGAATATCGATGCAAACTGTATTCCCAGGGCATAGGGAAGGGTATATCCGTTGGCTTTATAACCTAAAGGCTCAGCCAAAACATGTGAGATAAAAAAGAATGGGGAATAACATATGGCTATACCAGTTGTATATTGAATAAATCTAACTTTCTCAGGTGTTTCCCGGAACCAAATTTTACCCCAGATATCCTCTTTATTTTCCTCATCCCACATATACGAAAACTGAAGGTCTTGAAAAATGAATGTAGCTGGCAGGTAAGCATAGTAACCTTGTACATCACTTTGTATAACACCTTGTTTTGTTTTCCATACCGCAAAATCAAATGTCATAAAAACAGTAACACCAATAACAATAAATATTGATATTACAGATAATTTATTTTTCAATACACAAAGCATATTATTAATTATTGCTTTTTATTATTCTCAAATTCCTTATATATGTATCCATTGTAAAGGAGTCTCTATAATCCATATAAATTCTTAACTCAGCCTTATCGGGGCTATTGTCAGTTGTAAATTCCCATGAAAAATCAGAGTATTCTTCAGGAAGGATTTCAGTATTTACATAGACAGGAATATAACTGTAAGGGTAAAAATCCATTTCGAGTATACTAAATCCTTTTGCTTCATAAGTTATAGTATAAGTAGTATTAGGTTCCAATCCAGGTTCATTACACTTTAAAACTGTCTCAAATCCCGGAGTTCCCTTAAGAATTTTCCATTCTTGCGGCGATGAATTAAGTGTATACTTTTCGTTATTCCAGGTAATGACTAATTCACGTTCATTTGAATTAAAAATTTCATTATATAAGTTTTCTATAAATCCAAATGCATATGTCTTTAAGTTACCATCTGTAGCCATAACAATTACGACCTCATGCCCTTCAACGAAAGACAACAAATCTATATCAGATATTTTTTTTGAGCCGGAGAAATCTGAACTATAGTATTGATTAAAGTAATAAAGAAAATTTGTTTGGCGAAAAAGCCTACTTGTAAATCCCGTACCATACCAGTTCCAAAAATAGGAATCACTTACGGCTAAAAGTGATGGCATTACCTTACCTTCCTCTTTCTCAAAAACAAGATGGGGATATGCCATCTTAAATGTCGGAAGTTTCCATAGTAGGTTTAACGCTTTGCCAAGATCATAATCAGTATCCTTAAAATTCCTTGATATGTCAATCCTGTCCCAATCCATTTCAATCATATCAATATCTCTGTTCCTTTCTATATAATGGGCCAGAGAGTCAAGAGCCAAAATCATACCGTAATAACTCCAGTGAATTCCGTACTGAGGGTAAAGAGGATAGTTGGTTGTATCCTTCATTGATACGAACCAATCATTATAATCGATTACATTAACGTTAAACTCATTAACTTTTTCTCTGTAAACCTCAATGTTTGTAGTTGTGATGCTATCCGGATGGTATATATCAGGGATAAATTCCGGGAAAAAAGTCGCTTTTCCAGGAGCAAATACTAATATAAAAGTAATATCTCTTTCAAATAGATAGTCCTGAATTGCTTTCGCCTTTTTTACAACGGTATATATTTTCTCTTCACCAACAAAATCTCTGCCCAGAGTAGCATTTATATAACCATCCTCAAAAGTATAATTCTGCTTTCCCAGAATGACATTATTCGTATTTAGTTTATTATAAAGATAATAGTCCACAGTATTATTTATTCTAACCAAATCAGGCCTGTATCCAATATTATTTTCAAGATATTTATTTAGAGAATCCTGATATGAGCCGGTAAAAAGGTTACTAGCCGAGAGATAAGGCTTCAAAGGCTTGACAAAATAACCTTTAAGGCTGGCGACATTAGGAAAACCTGTTATTTGTTGCATCAAAGGAAGAATCATCATTAACACGATACACACGAAAATAAAGTTCTGAATCTTTGATTTCTTCATGATTTGTTATTAACGCACAAATATAGAAAATCTTCTGCTTGAATGCCGTAATTTCACGAGACATCCTTCTTCGATAATAAAAGTCAGAATAATTGGAAAAGGCTCAGTATACCCAAATGAACAAGCATCAATTAATAAATGTGAATTTATTAGTATTACTTTTTAAGTTTTTCACGATTAACTAATATGTTAGACTTTTGTCCTGCGGAAAACAATAATCAATAATTATAAATATTGAGTCCCCTCCGAAAAGCGATATTTATATTACACGAAGAAAATTGTAAAATGAGTTAAAATTCACCATGGAGAACAATTGGTAGTCACAG
>RZYD01000406.1 GCA_009930445.1 Bacteroidia bacterium
CTGGGGCAAAATCGCAGCAGTATTACTCGTGATTATCAGTGTATTCTATTACGGGTATTCGCGTCCACTCATTAAGTAACTAACCGGGAACAGAATTACTTAAAACAAACTATTAATCTATTTAATCAGTAAGCGTTTCGTAACCTTGTTATTATCTCCTTTCAATGTAATAAAATATACGCCACTGCAGAATTGGTGTAAATCGATGTTTTCTTGAACGGCCTCAGCACCTATTGATTTTTCAAAAAGACGATCCCCAGTAAGTGTAAAAATTGTAATCCGGGAGAACACACCCGAAGGGAAAGTGATATTTATAAAACCTTCGGTTGGATTAGGATACATCGATATCTTATTCTTCTGAGCAAAAATACCCACGGTATTTCCGACTATTATTTCCAATCCTTCAGAGTATTCTCCTTCCCCGCATGAATTATGTCCCCTTACAGTCAGGATTACTTCTCCTTCATAATTGTTATTCCATTGAGCAATAACCGAACTGCCATCCTCAACAGGTTGTAAAACAGCGGCATTTTCAGGCTCGGCAACCCATTCATAAGCAGGTACGTTAGTCAGTGGTTCGATGGAATAAACGGATTCAGAAATGTAAAATAAATCAACTACTTCAGGCCCTTCTGGTATTTCAGGAGTTCCCGGTAGGGGTATTATTGAGATCAGTAATTCATCCGACTCCTCAGTGCAAGGCGCATTGCCAAATGCTGTCAGGGTAAGAATAATATTTTCTGAAGCAATATCCTCTGGACCCGGATAATAATCGGGGTGGATCACTGCAGGATCAGAAAAAGTACCATCACCTGATGTCGACCAACTCAGTGAAGTATAATGTTCGGCTTGTGCAGAGTCAAGCATAAGTACCGCATTGGCACATAAAACAGAAAAATTACCTGCAAATACTTCTGGGGCAGGGATAAAGGATACCTCCATATCATCAGAAACATTTCCGGTTATACCCATCGCCGTTAATGTTAATAAGGCAGTTCCCTCCTGAATGTCATTTTCACCCGGAATATAGACAGGGTTTAGGACAGTAGCATCACTGAAAACTCCGTCTCCGGAGGTAGTCCAAATCACATCATTATAATTATATGCGACAGCATCAAGTTGTAAAATGTCATTCGAACAGATAACCTGATCCTCCCCTGCTATACAGCTTGTAGCAGCCATAACAGGAAAGTACACAAAATCAATACGGGCACAATCTTCACCGGCAGTGTTTCCGTTGCCGTCTTTTGAATAAATCCATTCAAAAACAAAGGGCCCTGGACCTACAAAGTAGGTATATTCCACCCAATTTTCCGGCTGACCAGTCCAAATCATTTTTTGTTGACCATTAACCATGAAGGTAAGATGATCGTTTTCCATCTCGCATGAAGGTTTAACCCAAAAAGAAAGAGTTCCAAAAGAGACGCTTTCAATTTCAATTCGAAGCGTTGATGACTGATTATCATCAATGGCTCCGGAACGGGCAGAATAATTTCCATGACGGGAACTGCTATTATCAATAATCCAGTTTGCATCTCCTGAGAACATCCAATTTTGGGCAGAAAAATCACCAGACTCAAAGTCATCATCAGGAGCATGTCTTGTTGAAAACGACCAAATCGGGCCTTCTACTATTCCAAAATCGTTGAATCCCTTTACCTGCCAATAATAAACCGTTTCAGGATTTAGCGACATTCCAGGGAACCCTGATTCGGCGATTTCAATTCCATTAAAAATATTTGACGGGGGATTATCAGTTCCAAGATAGAATAAAAATCCCTCCTCAGGTCCGCCCACTTCCATTTCCCAATCAAACGCCGTCAATAAGGAAATCCCAGGTGCATTATCACCCGGTGAAGGATTGCATGGCATACCAGGGGCTCCTCCCATAATCGGAACAATTGTCATATAAGGAATCGTATTAAAAGCAGTTATTGTGAGATCCACTTCTCCTAATTCAGTAAATGGAGAGAAAGAAAAAGTCACCTCATTCTCAGCTACGACCTGTGTATCGATAATCACACCGTCCTGAACTAAAGTTGCCAGTGCTCCATTTTTGTTGCATTGCACCGTAAAAGAGTTGAGGCCGAAATAAATCGCTTCGTCATGTGACACCGTCATAGCCACTGGTTGTGTTGTGCGAATCATCAGCGCCGGATCACCAAAAATTGTCCACGTATCAGCCATATCAAAGGCACTGTTGCCGTAAGAATCCATCATTTGCATCATGCCATTAAAAGTGATACCGCCGAAAGTACGTTTGATATTCGCAGGATAGACTTCCGCAAGAATATCATTCATGGCATCCTGTCCTTCCATTGGTTCATCCCAATCCTGATTAATAGTAGATGCAATGATCGCTACAGCGCCGGAAGGGGCATTATTATGTGTAGCACGGAGCCAGGCTTCGGCAAAACAGGTGGAACCTACAAAATTGCCATTTACACAAGCTACTGAAATAATATAGGG
>RZYD01000407.1 GCA_009930445.1 Bacteroidia bacterium
CAATGGGGCTGGGAAATCGACGTTGCTCAAAATGCTGAATGGCCTGATCAAGCCAGATCAGGGGCGCATAGAAATGCGCGGGCGTATCGGGGCGCTGATCGAACTGGGGTCCGGCTTTAACCCCATCCTGACCGGACGCGAAAACATCTACAACAAAGGCGCGGTGCGCGGATTCACCAAAAAAGAAATTGATGAAAATATGATGCGATTGTAGATTATCGTCGGTAACGAATCTGGAGAGTATTGTTTAGAAGGATTTTATTAATGAAGGTTGTAGGAAAAGGCAGAGAGTTTGAGATCACACCCGAGGGGTATTTTCGCCGAGGGCAAAGGCTTAATGCCCAAATGGAACGGTTGAATCCATATTCGCGTCCGCGTGGATTTGTTTTTAAAGCAAGCACTTGGGCTGAGTATGAACAATGGCGGCAAAAACAAAAAAACCCGAGACTATGGTGAATAGCATATCCGAAGACAGCAATGATCCGTTGCTTAAAGTTTGTCATTTACTTAATAAACACCATGTTAAGTATTTGGTTGTGGGAGGGTATGCTTGCATTATGCATGGATTGGTTAGGACTACTGAAGATGTGGATCTGCTGGTTCAAGAAAAAACGGAGAACTATTTACAAGTTATAGAGGCTCTCTCAGAGCTGGAGGATCATGCGGCAAGAGAATTAAAAGTAGATGATTTTGTTGAAAATGTCGTGATAAAAGTGGCCGATGAGGTGGAGGTGGATGTTAGCCGCCGGGCTTGGACGGTAACTTATGCAGATGCAGCACCCCATGCGCTAAGTGTAATTATTGACGGGGTTTCTATACCTTATGTAGGCTTGTCAGATTTGATTAAATCCAAAAAAACGTATAGGGAAAAAGACAAATGGGATATTCAGCGATTGAAGCGGTTGGCGGGAGAAAGAGAACCCGAATCACATCCAGATTCCAATTCGTTGTTAGCCCGATTTAAACGCTACTTTCATTTTTTGAATCATCGTCAAAGATGAGGAAGAGGAAAATCAAGAACCACAAACGCCGAACGACGAACGTTTTATATGAACAACGAACCAAGAACATGCTGACTCCGAACCCTTGGTAAAGGTTGAAGGCGTCAGCAAGAAGTTCTGCAAATCCCTCAAGCGGTCGCTCCTCTATGGGGCGGCAGACGTGTGGACGGAGTTGTCCGGGGGCGGGAAGCATGATGAGCTGCGCGAGGGGGAATTCTGGGCGGTGAAAGATATTTCATTTGAGCTCAAACGCGGGGAATGTTTGGGACTGATTGGACATAACGGCGCAGGTAAATCAACCCTGCTCAAAATGCTTAATGGGCTCATCAAACCTGACTAGGGGCGCATTGAAATGCGGGGACGAATCGGGGCATTGATCGAACTGGGTGCCGGATTCAATCCCATCCTGCCCGGACGCGAAAATATTTACAACAAAGGCGCGGTGCTGGGATTTCTCCCCCAAAATGGTGAAAATTCGATGCCATTGTAAATTCTTCTGAGATTAAAGAATAACATATATCAACAATGAAGGGATTGCCGTCATGACAACACTAACAGTATCAAAAGTGCAACTAAAAAGTCATATGCAGGACTATCTACGACGAGTAGAAACTGACGGGGATGAATTTATTGTAACATCTCATAATAAACCTTTTTGTGTAATTAAACCGATGCGAAAAATAAAATCAGCAAACGAAGTGTTTGCCCCTTTTCGCGGCGGTGTTCACTATGATGCGGATCTTTTGGAACCCGAGAGTGAAGAATGGGAGTTGCAATAATGTGTGTACTTGATACGTGTGCATTGCTTTGGTGGACGCTTGATCCTGAGAAACTCTCGCCCTTAGCCGCTGAACATTGTGAGAAAATTGATCGTCATGGAGCTTGCATTGCATCCGTTTCCATTTGGGAAATCGGAGTCAAAATTCAAAAGGGCAAATTAGACATAGGAATGTCTGTGCGTGAGTTTGCAATCCTTTTGAAGCAAGTTAATATTGAAAATGTTCCCGTGGATACAGAATTGTGGCTTAATTCGCTTGATTTAGATTGGGTGCATCGAGATCCAGCGGACAGATTGGTGGTGGCACTTGCCAAACAACGAAAACTACCCATTATGACAGCGGATCATGTCATTAGAGAATATTACAAGTCCGTGATTTGGTAGAAAAAGGGGAGGGCTTTCCACGAATGTGCACCAATTAACACGAATCCCTTTGTGTGAATCTTGCGCCCTTTGGTGGCCGTATTCCCAGTCTCATTAGTGCCCATTAGTGAAAATTAGTGGACAAAAAAGAAGTTTAACCACCCGTTCCCGTTGGTCACTGGAGTTCACGGAGGACACAGAATTGGAATTTCAGTTGTTTGTAATGAATGAGCTCCGTGTACTCCGTGCTCTCTAGCGAAGCGGGTGGTAAAAAAGAAAACAATGTCAGCCACGAAAAGGCGCACAATGCGCGAAAACTCAGGTTG
>RZYD01000408.1 GCA_009930445.1 Bacteroidia bacterium
GGACTGGAAGGCCGCGCTGACCAGATTCAGCATCCAATTCGAGGACAGAATGATCGAATTTTAGGAAGGCGTTTACACATAATTCTGGACACCCTCTCCTTCGTACACAGCACACGGCGGTGTATTTAAATTTATGAACAAAAGATGTGATATATCAGAAACAGACTTACGAGCACCACATCCTTTATCTAAACTATATAACTCTATTATACCATCCCCACTTGCAATCTGAATACCGTGAAGCTCTAAATACCAAAATAAAATTCCTCCCCTATCAAATTTAAATCTGACAATTCTATTTCCATCTGTCTTGCAAAAATAAGATTCTTGACGAGTAGAATCTTCTACAATGTCATACCCCAATTTACTCAACAATATCTCTGGGTAAATTTTGTAAAAATTTTCAATAAAATTACGTTCAATAAATCTCTTATATCTTTTACTTAATTTTAATTTCATAATCAATAACTTTATTTATTAGTTCATGACACTCTAATACATTAAATCTAGATCCGTACTGCCGACCGGCTAAATGCTCACTAGCGTGGCCATAAATCTCTCTAAATATATCATTATGCACAAACTTTTTCTTGAAAAAATCACTAAATGTATGCCGAAAAGAATGAAAACTTTTAATCCCCTCAACATTACAGTCTTTTACTATTTTGGAAAAAAC
This sequence comes from Bacteroidia bacterium, assembly GCA_009930445.1. Lineage (GTDB taxonomy): Bacteria > Bacteroidota > Bacteroidia > Bacteroidales > BM520 > BM520. Next base: position 677 of record RZYD01000408.1, read on the forward strand.
CTTACCGGGCTGCTTACCATATTTTGTAACGGAACCACTTTTTTTAAGCATGGGGAAGAGGCGTTCTGATTTTTTTTCAATTTCATTCTTATAGCTTAGAAGCCCTAAATCAATTAGACTTTTGTGGACAGGAATAATCCTTTTCGCATTTTTTGTCTTGACACGCTTGTCTCGCCTTCCATCTGTTGATGGGTTATCATTCACATCAATTACATATATCCCCTCAACGGGATATATGTCTATACAATACAATTGACATATTTCTTCTAATCGCATCCCTGTATAAAGTGAAATAATTGGCGCCCAATAAAAAGCAGGATTCTTGAACTTTTTATGCGAAAATAGTGGATGAGCGAAAATTAAATCAAGATCTGATATACTGAACGCTTCGCGCAAATCAATTTCGAGGCGATCATCTTTAACCTGAAGTCTTTTAGCTGGATTAAATTCCAGAATTTTTTCTCTAATACACCACTCGAACAAGCTTGAAATAGCTTCAACAACAATATTTATAGTCTTAACACTTAGCACTTGAATATGCTTCATTGCTATTAATTGCTCAATTGTCTTATTCCGACATTCCTTTCTGCGAGATCTATTTGGCGGAAGGAGTTTTAATGTATCTCTCAGGCGTCGCATATCTTCACGGGTGACATCCTGAATATTCATATCATTCAAAATTTCAACAAGATACGACAACCTAGATTTTATATCTGGAATAATTTCTTTTTTCCATTCCCCATCGTTAATTTTTGTCCTAATATATAAATCAACAATTTCAGAACACTTTATTTTCGATTCTGCTGGAATATCATTTTTTTTGATTTGCAACTCATTAATAAATCCATTGTTTTCACTTATCATACTTGCAAACAATGGAATTTCATACATATAATCGCCAGACTCTCTTTTTGAAATTACTTTATGATACATTATCTGCATTCTGTTATATATTTTAGCAATATACAACATATTATCACTTGTAATTTCTTCTTTAGAAAAAACGCCATCCTTAACTAAATCTTCAACAATAACTGGGGCCAAATCTGCGAGCTCTTCTGGATTATTGTCGCTTAACTGCAAAATACGCGTAACCTCTGCAGAGTAATCAGCTGCTGAAATTCGCTCTCCAGAATAAGTTTTTGCCTGACGCTCACTAATATCCATGTCGTCTTCCGCAAGCATCTTTACAAGACAGTTGTTTAGTCTGCGACGAATTTCTAAATAATCGAGCATTGGTTTTTCTTCGAGTAAGGACAATAATTCATAAAAAATTCTTCCGGATAAACATTTCGCCTTTCGCGCATAACCGGTCCGCAGACTCAACCGAATCTCGTTGCGACCAATGCGCTCGGCGTACGGATCGACAAACACATAACGGAAGTAATAGACATTGGACTTGAGGTAAAGATGTGAACCTGGCCGACCACGCTTACGCGCGCCAGAAGGTCGTCGAGACGTGGAATTAGGAAGGGATTTGAGTTGACCCAGGTCGTTTTTGAGGGCGTGGGTTGGGTGCTCCATACAGTGCTTTCCTCGCGCATTTTTGACCCACCTTTTTGACCCAGTTCGAAAGGCCTTTTTGGCGGGCTTTGCGACCCCAAGCTACTGACACAACCCTTTGAAACAAAAAGAAAAAGGGCCTTACAGCTTGTTGACTGTAAGGCCCGAATTCCCTGGTGTCGAAGGGGGGACTCGAACCCCCACGGGATACCCCACTACCCCCTCAAGATAGCGTGTCTACCAATTCCACCACTTCGACATAAGCTCTTCAAT
>RZYD01000409.1 GCA_009930445.1 Bacteroidia bacterium
ATTTTTGCCTTTACCGTTGCCGATAGTATACCCGACGGACATTCGGTTACCCTGAATGTTACTGCATCCGACGCAAGTCAGGAATGGAACAGTAAAATACGATTTACAATTCATGCACCGATCATTCGTCTTTTATCGGCACAAATATCGGATCCCGAAGGCAATAACAACGGCTATCCGGATCCGGGTGAAACCGTGGATATTCTTTTCACCATCGGGAATGAAGGCCATGCCGACTGTTACGACCTGGAGACATTTTTCAGCTGTGTCTCGGAATATGTTACCATCAATTTTGGAAATTCCGGGACGATTAATCAAATTGCAGCCCAGGAATCGTCAGTATGGATCGTAAACGTCACATTTTCTCCCCTGACGCCCATGGGGACAATGGCCGGTTTTGAGGGGATGATTGATGCCGGACCCTATTCAATCAGCGATGTACTAGTCTTTAAAATCGGGATGATTGTGGAGAGTTTTGAAACCGGTGATTTTAGCGCCTACGAATGGTTACTCGCCGGAAATGCACCCTGGAACGTGGTTACCGATAATGTTTACGACGGCACCTATGCGGCACGTTCAGGAGCCATCAATAACAATCAGCTTTCGATCATGCAGATTGAAAATTACGATGTGGCACAAAATGACAGCATTGCCTTTATGGTAAAAATATCGTCTGAACCCGGTTACGATTACCTCTATTTTTATATGGGCGATTTGCAGCTTGGGGAGTGGGAAGGTGAAAAAGACTGGCAGCGTGTGGCCTTTGCAATTCCCGCCGGGGTGCATACCTTCCGATGGCTCTACAAAAAAGACCAATATGTTGCCGGGGGCAACGATTGCGCCTGGGTCGATTTTATTGAGCTCCCGGCACCGGATATGGGAGTAGGAATTCAGGAAACCCATGCGGAACTTTCGCTACAAATTATGCCTAACCCGGCTTCGGATATTATTACCCTGCGTGTTGAAAACCCAGTATCCCAAAACATCTCGGTGCAATTAAAGTCGCTCGACGGAAAATACCATACTGTGATTGTGAATAATGAACCGGTGGAGAAAGGAGTTCACACCTTCACTTCCGACATTACCCACTTACCAGAAGGAGTATATATGCTAATGATGACAAACGAACGAACACGGATTACGAAAAAAGTAATTATCAACAAATAAAATTTGCAGTTTTAATGGTATTACTTTCGGTGGCATGCAAATGTGCCACCGTTTTTTTTGGATTAACCCGTTTTAGAAATTTCCGCAACATCGCTATCCTCCTGCCCGGGGTAACCCTCCTGTCGAAAAAATTGACCTTTAACCCGAAAGGGCATACGCACGCCGAACGATCAAATACTTGAAATAACGCTGGAACAACCGGAAAAAATGGGCTGCAAACGTCTTGAGGCTGCTCTATGCAGGCATGAGAAACTTATGCAGACAAACCACGATCACCTGATTTCTTTATTCCGCGATGTGGAAAATTCATTATCCATAGCTCATCAAAAACAATACGCCCGGGTTTGGAAATAGCAAAAATAACTTCGGCGCACGGGAGATACTTGAAAACGTTTGTGGCAAGAGAATAAACAGGATTTCCGCAGGGAATTCAACACGCACAGTTTTGTTTTCACTCTAGTGGGATTCGTCGAAAAAAATGGGCTAAAAGTATTTATCTGCATAATGATTCCCTAAGTATCGTCGAGACATATTGAATAGTGAAGTATAAACTTGCAAATCATTATTATATTTTCTACTTTTAACCCCCTGAAACCACAATACATTGCCGGAAAGAAGAATCATAATAAATTGTGCGATGTATAAGACGACAGCGTTGTGTAGTGCATACACCCTACTAATGAAGTTATCGCAAAGGCAAACAGCAAATTATGAGGCGCACGGCATAGCAAGAGCCGGGCGCAGATGTAGCGTGATAAAAATCTTACGGGCAACTGATATTCCTGGCGATCGAAGGCAAAAGCATAGGAAAAGCAGAAAAGGCAAGAAATACCAAAATAGCGTCATATCAGGATATTTGTTTGAAAAGTTACGAAAGTACCACAAAGAAAAAAACCTGCTGCGTGGCTATTTGAAGGTCAGGGAGCAGCGTTGCAATACAGAGGTAGCAGGAAGGGAAAGCCTTAACACGATGCGGCAAAAAAAGCGGGAATAAAAAGAAGATTCGCACTGTAAATGCGCAGGCATAATTTTGCAAGGCATTTATTGGCGCAGAAAACGGATATACGGGATCTCCCGGACGTAAGAGGGCATGGATCGACGAAGACGACGGAGAGCTACACCCCTGTAACGAACAAAGCGGTGAAAGGAATTGTAACCCCGAAGGATGAAATTATGCGGAAGAAATAGTAAAGGTGTGGTTATCCACTAAATTAGGCATGATAAACACACCTTTCAACGCAAGCTAAAGGAAAAATAAACACAATAGCGTTTATTCAGACGTT
>RZYD01000002.1 GCA_009930445.1 Bacteroidia bacterium
TCATACTATCGTAAAGAACTTCAATAGCCTGAAATGCAGGTTTTCGACCCATAAAAGGAATATTAAGGGAAAAACCTGATTCATAATAAGTAGAATCCACCGAATATTTGAGCAGTCTGGGTTCCCTGAACCGATAAATACTGCCGTCCAATTCAATTTTTCGGTTTCGTTCGTTAATAAAATTCTGAACAATCTGCACCATTTCCTTTGCGTCAGCCGTGTCGCGGGAGTCGAGGAACAGGGTTAGTGAGTTCGTGTTTTGGGGTGAAAACGGCCGGTTTGTTTCCGTGATGGGCTTCACGAGATTGGCATGCAAAAAATCAGTGATAAGGAAAGAAATTTCATCATCAAGATCTCCGGGAAGGCGCTTTAATACCGTTCTCACCGGAACAGGAATATCAGCAGAAGTGTTGTCCCCGTCGACTATATGTACCGCAACAAATTTTGTATCCAACGGATACCCCAGATCCGTCAGCATTTTTTGGGAAACAATCAAACCATAGTCCTGAGATGACCGAAAACCACTGATTTCACCTTTAATAACATTCGAAGGCTTAAGCAGTACCGACAAAAGTGGGTCTTCAATACTAATGGTACGGCCTGTAATCAGGGGAAGGTCATATTTATCCTGCTGGACAAATTCAAGCGGGAAAATAGTAAATCCAGTAGCTTTATTCACTCCATATTTATCCAATGTTTCGCGGTCGTCGTTCAATGCGTCGATAAGCACATCCACATCTGCCTGATAATCAGCAGGAACCGCCACATTAATAAAATTCACAAAAGGATCCTGCATTTTTCTTCCGAGGTAAATCAGGCTGCCGTTGGCAAAACCAATCGCCATAAAAGTGACCAGCATAATCACAAAAACCGTCCAAAAATTCCGTAATCGGCTGTGATAACCCAAAAGTTCTATGCTTTCCTTTTCATAAAATAATTTAGTAAACTGCGGATTAAGTCCGGTACGGTCGGGAAGCCTACGCGTAAGCCAGAGAAAGAAAAAATACAGATAATCCTTCAGCCCTTTTCCTTCCTCCACGTATTCATAATCAGCAATTTTACTCCGAAAGGCGGCATCTTTGTCATCCACCGCGTGGTTTTTATCCACGGCCAATAATTTTTCGATATACTTCATGACCTGACGATCCGTGTAAGTATCTTTCGATTTTTTGCCAAAAGGAGTATTCCAGTTATGGCAATTGGATTTAGTTTTTACCGAATCGGCAGAAGTTTCCTCTTTTTCGCCCGGTTCGGTTATTTTATGTGACAAAAGGTCGGTCAGATAGGCGATAAAATCAGCATCAAAGAGCAGAGTATCGTCAGGTGTTCGCTCCAGTTCTTCAAGAAGTGCAGAAAGATAATCATTAACAGTAATATACTTTCTGTAGAAAAAACTACCTTCAGAATTCTGTCGCTGACGATAAAGCGCCTTCATTATTTTTGTGCGCAGAGCAATCATTTGTTCCTCAGCATCGCTATTCTTTATGAAAAGCCCACGGATAGCCGATTTAAAATCATACGCCTGCGTTTGTTGGACTTCCTCTTCTGTATTCACAAAAATATGCTCCGGATGGATTGTCCCCTTTCCGTCGAGTTTAGTGATTACAACAATACGGTCGGCATACCTGACTGCCAGTTCAAGATCGTGGGAAACAATTACTGTGCTGGTGCTATCGTTTCCCGATTGGGTTGATTTTATATAATCGTGCAGGATTCCCATCACCTCATAAGAGGTTTTCCGGTCGAGATTTCCGGTGGGTTCATCACCAAAAAGCACGCGATATTCCGGGATAAGTGCACGGGCAAAAGCAATACGCTGACGTTGACCTCCACTCACATTCTGGGGACTAATAGTAATATCCAGATCGCCCAGACCCAGCGTTTTAAAAATCAGCAGAGCCTTCATATAGGCCTCCTCAAAGCAGTGGCCATTCAGCATATCGGTGATGCAGACATTTTCCAGGGCGGAAAAATTCGGCATCAGGTTAGTATTCTGAAAAATGAAACTGTAATTGTCTTTACGAATGGTTTCACGTAAAGCCATATTTTCATCGGTGTCATCCCAAATATTGGGGTTGGTGATACTAATCCGTTCTATTTCACCTGTTTTGCTATTATAAAGGTTAAAATAAATCCGCATCGCCTCCTTATTCATATCGGAGGGAAATGTATCGTTCATCAATCCTATGGTTTCCAACATCGTACTTTTACCGGCACCGGAAACACCTACGATAAAGGTTATTTCGCCCGGCCTGATATTCAAATTATCGATGGCCAGGACTTTACGCTCATTATTTGATCCTGTGGCTTTATAGGCAAATGAGGAGTTTATTATTTCAATTACACTCATTAGAATAGAAGTAAAAAAGTTATATAAAAAAAGTTATCTCATGAACGGAAATTTATCAATAGGGATCCAATAAGCAGTAAAAGTTTTGAATGCACGTGTTCCGTAAGTCTCGTATGTTACACCCTCGAGCGCAGTACGAGCTGAACGTACACCCCGGTAAATCACCCGAAGTTCTTCAACTGAGCATCGGTCTTCGAGCTCCACATCACGGATACGCATATTTAATACATTGGCATAATTGGAAGAAAAACGTATTCCGGGGCAGTCGATAATCTGCTCAAAAAGGCTTCCAATCTGCATATTATCCAAGTCACCTTCACTATCGCCGGCATAGGTGCGGGCCAGATCAATCAGGGTTGTATGGAGCAGAACGCGCTGCCGGCGGTTATCGGAGCCACCGGAGACAAACGCCCGTTCAACGCGACGCAGATCTCTGACCAGCTGAATTTTCGACGAAGAGGAGGCAAGCACATCAAAGGCCCACAACGAAAATTCTGAATTTACAGCTTTCAGCGGAGCATAGCCCTCAAAATACATCTGCACTTTCCCACTGAGCATCCATTCCAGGTTCTGAGTAAATTCTTCGGAATCAGGAGAACAATTACAGATATCCTGAATCTGTTCAATAATATAGCTTAACCCCCGAAAATCGGCTTCTGTAAGGTTTGTAATCTTATATTTTACCTTAATTTCTTCCCACGACTTTCCACCATACAAAAGATCGTAAAGCATGGAGAGCAAAACGGAAGTATTTTCAGCCGACTTATCGATACTTTTAATAATATTTTGTGTAAGCACCGGGCCGCTCATATCGGAACCTGTATTATAGACAACTGTATTCGCAAGAATATTTTTATTCAGTGACAGGGTTTTTGTAGAAGGATTATCTACCAGGGAGAGTTCGTCACGGATGGCACCGGGTTGCGATGTTAAATAAATGCTCCGAGCCGATTCCTCTGCCAGAAAATGCATCTGATTTTTAAAATCATGGTAAGAAGAATCACCGGCAACGCCTGACTCTGCCGGGTCTTTATAATGCGTTTGATAGGCAATAAAATGGGCTTTCAGGCGGGTCATACTTTCCACAATCTCTTCTTCTGTAATGGTTGTCCAATCATCCTCCCGCTGATGGTCGCCGGCATCTCCAATCAATATTATCAAATTGTTTTGATCTTGTTTTTCGGCCAACACATCTTCGAGTGCGTTATAGAGTCCATAGTAAACCGCTTCACACACATCCCGGTCATTGGCGTTTTTAGCTGATGAAAAAACCGACCCCAGCCAGGAAGAAAGTTGTTGATAGTTCTGTGTCAGCGAGAAAGTCTCAAGTGCATAATCCTCCTCCGGGGCGTCGCGGTATACCACAGAACCCCAGTTTACAATTATCCGGTTCGGGTTGTCCGGATCAGAATAACGGGCGTTGGAGTTAATACGACTGGCACTTTGATTAATCGCATCCACTACAGCCGGGAAATAGGGTCCCATGCTATAAGTGCCATCAATTACAAATACAACATTTAGGTTATTAATGGTGGAAGAAGTATAATCATCACGGATCGACTCAATCAGTTTCATCATGGCGCGGCCTGATTCGTCCTTAATATCGCCAAGAACCCCAACCTTAATCACACCGGTTTCATCGGTGCGGCTTAAAAAAGGTAAACGAAATTTTGACGGATTCCAAGAGGTAGTCAAAAAGTCATCATCTTTCCATACAATGGGATTATTTTGCTGGCGGCGAGCCTGTTCACTCAGGACCGAATAAGTCGTATTTTCTTTATAGCGATTAGCCCACTGCAGGTCATCAAACAAAGTTGCCGGCGCATTTTTGCTTTTTCGGATCTGTGCAGCCGATTCGTTGTAGTTTGGCTGAAGACAGCCACGGCTATCCCATGCAGTCAAATATTTTTTATGAATCCACCCAAAAATCTGTTCTTTAAAATAAGCCTCGACATCGGTAGAGCAGTCTTCCCGTTGTCCAAGTAAAACCGTACTATCGGTTTCCTTATAAACATAACAAATCGTATACACATTGATACTTTCTCCTTCTGAAAAAGGGATTGTCAGGCCGGGATCCTTAAAAAACTGTCGGGAGGTGTTTTCTTTTTCAAGGTTTTCGAGCGTGTTAATAATCATAGCTTTTTTTGCCACACGATTTGCTTTACGAATACAGCGGGACAGAAGTGCCAGGTTTTCTTTTTTCATCCATCCCACAACGTTAGCCGGGTTGTCGGGATGCACAACTTTAACAAAATCATTTGTTTCTTCCTGAACCTTAAACATTTGCAAAAAATTCGCCCGGGAAGAAATCCCGGAAGAGGCAGTAGAACCTGAATATACCGGATTGCGATCCCGATCAGAAAAAACATACCATTCGGTTCCACCCCGTGGATAATGCGTTTTACCCAAAATAGCCGCAGGATTCAAAATACTGTCAACAGAGGGGGTTCGTATCAAATCCTGAGCCGCCAGGTCAGGTGAAAAATAACAGGAGGCTATAAAAAGCATTCCTAACATCATTACATTAATCCTTCTCATACGCGTTGTATAAATTCTATTTTAATACAAAACAATCTGATTATTACACTCATTTACAGGGATACCTTTCCCCATCGATATTTCTTTATACTGATCAGCACGCAAATGAACAAAAACATTATACTGTTTATTTGCCACAGGTACATCCAGGCAATATGTGTTGGTTAAACTTAAAATAAGATCCTGAATAATCGAATTATCTGAACTCTCAACATAGCCCGGGATTCGATAGTAAGTGGCATCCACCGGAAGGAAATAGAAATTAACATAACGACGGGCAGCATTCATACGCTGATCGATGGAGAAGGATTCACCCATAACCTTCTGCAGGTTGTGAATATCCTCTTCAAAATCCTCAATGGCCGAATTATACTTATTAGTCACCTCGCCGACAAATTCATCAAATTCTGTGGCATCAAATATTTTAAATTGCAGTTGCTGACTACCCAAAACCTCAAAATTACAGAAAACAACCGGCCTGTTAATTTCTGTGCTAATGTAAATAAGAATTTCTTCGTTCTCGAAGCGCGCTTTCCGGTAAATCTTTCGTAATTCGTTTACCAGATCCTTCCGTGATTTTGCATCATCGCGTCCCTTTAGTGTTACATAAACGAAATTAAAAGGAGGCAGCTTTTCAACCGCCAGATTCAATTGCTGGTTTTCGATACAACCGCTGGAGGCCAGTATCGTATCCAGGGGCAAGTGTAACTGGTTATTGTTAACATCATTATACTTCTCACAATCAACAAATTGCACCTCTACACCGAAAGGTTTACGGATACTAAGCTCGCCACTTGCCCGCATCAATGGGTCGGAAGGTACTTTTACCTTCATCCGTTTGCTTCGGCCGGCGGTAATACGAATTTTTTCAGGCCGGGTCATCCACTCGCCGGTAAGCTCAACACGCAGTTTTTGACGAAATGTTGAAGAGGTAGCCAGAGTAAAGGCTGCTTTTTGCTTCGAACCCCGGTATTTGACCGACGACTTTGTGGGTTTGTACAATTCGGTTTTATTAAGTTTCGGATAGGGATAATACGCATTTTTGGGTGGTTTTATGTTAAAAACCAACCCGCCCTGAATGCCTATACTCCGATGAGTCACCTGATTATTTGTTAAAAAATTCGTAGATTCCCCAACTTCTGATGAGAGCAACAAATTATCATCCGGGGAATTAACTGCTGTCAGACTAAAATTCAGCACCGGACCAAGATATAGCTCAATAGAAGGAGTTACAGGATAATAAAGATTTATCGCAGTGAAAGCACTAAAGTTGAAATCATTATATTCAGAATGCAGATCACCTGCCTGAAAAGTAGTATCCTGAAAGAAACCATATTCTGGCAAATCATCCACAATTAAGTACGAAGTATCACTGATCGCGTTGTTCCAGAAAGCATATTTTCCGGTATAGCTGTAAGTTCCATAATTATCGGCGACAAGGGATGAAGTAAGAAAATTTAGTTTCACGCCAACAGCAATTCCAAGACGGAAATTTCGCTTCACAGGGTAACGTTTTCGGGCCTCATGGACACGCTTTGCCAAAGGCTTCCATTTTTGACCAAAGGCATAGTTAAAATGCAGGCCCAGAGGTATCGAAATTAAATTTATCGCATACTCCTGCTGCACATTGCTGGCGTTGATAAAACGCTGATAGGAATAACCATCCCTGTCGGTGGCTTGTATTTTCCAGAAATAGGAATCAAGAAGCAAGCTGCTTTTCTGCCCCTGATACTCAACACCGGCCAATACACCGGCTTTCCACTGGTGATGTCCCATCACATCCCATTTCATCAGCAATCCGGTGCTTTTCACCGTTCCTACACCGGAAGAAAAAGCGCCATAACTTTCCGGTGAATTGGTAACTTTCATGGTATTGGAACCTATAGCGCCCTGAATGGCAACGGATTGAGGCACCATGCGGTTAACCCATTGGCCCGGAGCAAGAGCACTTCGCGATTCTTCAATCATTAGAATACGATACGAATCGCCATCATAAAGCACCGATAGTTTCAAGCGAGTAAACGGGTCAAAATGAATACGGGGGGGGGAATCCATCCCAAAGTCAATGTCCAGAAATTTTTCTACCTCAATTTCATAGAGAATGCTTTCATTTCTATGCACAACTTTTAATAAATGAGGGCTGTAAACAAATGTGCGAAGCCCTTGAGGATACTGCTCGGCAATTATATCGCAATACGCTTGCACCGTAACGTACTCGGGGCTTCCCGGGTAATGATACACATCATTAAAAACCATAACATCGGGAGATGCGAATGATTCCATGAACCGGTCGATAACACGTTCATCAATCCGGTTAACCATTAAATCCGGGTCATATTTCCCAAGGGAACTCGATTCACTGAATGTAATAAGAAAATTACGTAAACCGGGGGGTAATTCCTGACTAAAAGCCTTCCCAACGGGGAATAATAAAAAAGTCAGGACAGCGATCCTGGATAAAATATCTTTCATATGTTTCGCATTAATACTAATCATCACTATCTTTTTCATCTGTTTGCAGATAAAACAAAGAGGAACAGTTGTTTTCTGCTGTATTAATTACTTCCACACCATATTCAAACAATTCGGTATTTACCGGATGGTCGAGAAGGATAAAATTTTGTGTTGTAGCGGCTTTCCAAACGGTGTCGGCAGGTTGGTTTTTTACGGTAACAGCCCAATGGTAAGCCATGTTCTCTGATTGTCCAACCAGACATACTAACATCCGGCTATCGTTTGGTTTTTGTATTAATGAACCCTTATCGGGTGATTTGTAAGTTAATACAAGAAACGAACGCGATGTAGAGGCACTGCAACCATTTTCATCTGTAACGGTTAAGTTGATTTCGAGTTGCCGTGGAGTGAAAGTCTGTCCACAATCAAGAAGGACTTCATAGCTATTACCGGATGCGAAGGCACATAAAGCATTTTCTGGTTGAGCCACACTCCATTCATACGCCGCGTAATTACCCCCGGAAAAAAACTTCACATTGCGTTGAAAAGAACAGGCAATTTCTTCGCCTTCGATCCAGGGTTCAGGTACATTAAGGATCTCCACCTGCTGATGGCTGGAGGCAAGACATCCATTTTCATCCACACCACTCAGTTCTACGCGGTAATTCCCCGGTGCACAATAAAAATGGGAAGCATTTTCATACACCGATGAATCCGGGCAGGCTGCATCACCGAAGCTCCAGTGCCATGACTTAAAAAGATCCGCATTTTCAGAAATGTTGGTAAAATGCGTAGCCTCACCAAAACATTGTCCGGAATAAATAAAACTAACCGGATGTTGGGCATTCACTTCGAGCAAAGCAGCCTGGCTAATGAACACATGGCTGCCAATATGAACCTCACAACGGTATTGATTTCCGGTATATGAAATTGGGATTGAAAAAATCCGTAACATATTGCCATTGACCAGATACTGGCTCCCTGTTGTTAGTTGCATCCAACCGGATCCGGAGTTTTCAAACCAGTAGTACGACATCGGCAGCTGGTTAAATTCTGTTGTATCGGTTTCTACCCTAAAGCTATGGCTGGCATTTTCGCAAACGGTGGCAGGTTCCGGCTGGATGGAAAAAACCAATTGTTGTGCTTCAGCACCGATTATGAACATCATTATTCCCAATAAAATAATATATTTTTTCATCCGTCAATAGTATCAAAGGTTACTTATTAGATTTCAGGAAATAGGATACACCAACATTAATCATAAAAGCGTTGGTATGCAAAAAATTACAATTCCGAAAAATATTATTTACCCGGCCATCCCCTTCCGACAATATGAACATCGAATCAGCAGATTTATCCACCAGATTGACAAAACCATAGCGGTACATCAACTCAACATTCGCTGACATTCGCTGTGACAGCCAGAACATGGTACCGGCATTGACCAGTGCAGAAAGGTTAAAAGAACGGAATCCGGGATCTTCCTCGGAATATTGCAGCGTATTGAACGTAGTAAATCCGTAATATGGCACATTTTCGTAGGTAACTTGCTGGGTTCCCTGAGGAAAATCGTAAGAAAAAGTTCCGGTATAAGTTAATGAACCTTTTCCTGCCGGGGAGAGGCTGGGAGAGAACAGGTACGAAAAAGCCATTCCTGCGTCGATATAAAAATTGAGATAATTTTTGCTTTTATACTTTAGTTTGAAAGAAACAGGAATATCGATATAATTCAACGAAAGATCCTGGCTTATTTCGGTAGCAGAGAGATTCATGATGTATTCTTTTTCGAGTGCTTCGGAGTAGCTGGGAAAGCTTTGCGAAAAAGAAGCAATAGAAACCGAAGCGTTGTAACGCGAAAATCCAATTCCGACAGAATAGCCATAAGTCAATTTTCTGGGGCCATCGTTAAAAAAATAATCAAATGACATATCAGCATTAAAGCCCGGCCGGAAATCGCTTAATGATTCAAAACTGGTATTACTTTCAAATTTCGCCAGGGCCTGCGAGTATCCCATCCCACCCATCAACGAAATGTACATTTTGTTTCGGGAGGCAATCACCGGACGGATAATAGTGCGTAAATCCGGCAAATCATTGTTAAAAGGATCAAAGCGATAAATTTTATAAATTTTTACAGATGAAAAATTATCCCCATCGCGGGTAATAATAAAAGTTGCCATGGCGGCATCGGGCTGAAGAGTTTGCCAGTCGCTGGCATATTCTTCCACAAAAAAGATAGCCTCCTCTTCCGTTTCTTTACCGGCCTTTTCTTCCTTTTTTGTCCTATACTTCTCCATATGCGGGGCAAACAGATCGCCGTACATATCCACATCAAAGAAAAGGTTCACAGCGATAATTTCAGGATCGATATAATAATCAAGCGTATCGATGGTAATATCAGTAAAATCAAAAATTACCCCCAGTTCACAACTATCGGGATTGCAATACCAGGAAATAAGGGTATCGGTAAAAGCCTGAATATTAATCATTTCCGGCAGATCACGTAATAAGGTATCCTTTGTATCAATGAAGCTTCGGTGAATATTCCGGTCAGTGGCATCGTCCGGATTATAAAAATGACTGGCAGCCTGTGAAGCAAACTCCGTCTTTAACCGGGGGGTTCCATCATTATCTTCGCGATAAATATGGTTAAGATCTTCCTTGAAATTGATTAACACTTGCCGGGTAGCCGCTTTTGCGCGCCGCTGTGTCTTAGGGGTCATTTTTTGGGCGTAAAGCGATTGTGACAAACCCGTCAGAAGAAGAATAAAGAAAAAAGCCAGTAAATATTTTGATCGCATATCCAGTTATTTTGAGATAATCACTTTTTGATTCCGATACAACGCATTTCCTGAGAGCCTCAGGTAATAAACCCCACTGTCCAGCCCGGTCAAATCAAGTGGGTAACTTTCTCCCGCCACAGCCGTGGAGAGCATTATGACAAGTTTAGTCCGGTTGTCAGATGAACGAACCAACAGTTGCAGGGTGGTCTCGTCCGTTGGGGGAATGTCAATCCAGAAGTGTCCGGATGAAGGATTTGGATAAACAGTAAATTCACCGGATTCGTTCCATGCCTGATGTTTGGCTTTTTGCTCTGGTTTACTGAAGCGTGAATGGGTGACACAACCTAATGTATCATAGGCAGTAAGCACATAAAAACTATCGGCATTGGAAGGGGTAAAATTTAAGGCATAATAATTTTTGGTAGTTTTGGCTAAAAACTCTCCAGCAGCTGCATTATACCAATAATAATAGGAAACACTGGTATCAGAGCAAAGGAGCATCCGGTCATTGAGAATCACATCCGCACTATCACGGGGCGCTTTTCGAACGCCAATATCGACAATCCTGTGCTGTGTAACGGTGCAACCATCCGCATTTTTGGCTGTAACGGCCACACTTCCATGCCCTTCACCGGCCCAGTCAACAAAGAGCGAACCATCCGACAGCACGGCTGTTCCGAGTATCACGGAAGTATCCGGATGCCAGGTTAACTGCAGGCCCGGATCCCCCTGAACGCTATAAACTGCACCATGCTCAAAGCCACAAACCTGAAAGGGTCCAACAACATTAAAAACAGGTAATTCAAGCAAATCAACCCGCACAGAACGGGAAAAATCCACGCCCAAAAGCCTGAATTCATAGGTCACCAAAGTTGAGGCCCCCACAGCTAACGAAGGATTAAAACAATTCGTTCCTTCCACGATACATTCGCCACTAAAGCGCCCACCGGAAGGAATACCGGAAAGGGGTATTAATGTATCGTATTTACAAAACGTCGCCTGAGGAAACTGAAAATCAAAAACAAAAAAGGAAACAGCAACCACCGGAGAAAAATCGTTTCCTTCGCCAACTGCGCGGAAATAGATGGTATTATGGCCATAAATAAAATCATCGGTAAGCGAATAATAATCAAATAAATTACACGAAAACTCCACGAAATTTTCGGAAGTAACGGTTATGGCATTGAAATCAGCAAAATCCTCAGTCAGAGAAAAATGTAATCCCTTTATTCTTTTATCCCCAATTAAATCTTTTTGGTCGCTAAAGAAATCAGGAGCCCAGGAAACAAGCTGAAAAATTAAAGGCAAATTCTGATCGATTACCAGCGGGGATTCCGGATCATAGGCAGTGCCCTGAACAAATTGCACTTCAAGCCGTGGGCGGGAGTAATAATACGCAGCCGTACTGTAAACATAAGTTCCGGTTTCAATTTCTTTAATCCGCAATACCAAACGATTGGTGTCTGATTCAGCCATAAAAACAGGGTATGTAGCATTGATCTGATATTCCTCGTATGCCTCAATCCACTGACAATCAACCGAATACCACACACCTCCATTCATCTGAAGTGCAGCATCCTGCTCATCAAAAACCCCATCAGGCAGATCAGTGCCAATCTTAATAAATACATCCAATGGATTATTGATGGGCAAAGGATCGCCATAGACAGTGCCTGCTATCGGGTTCCATTGAAAAACGTATTGTGCATTCACCCATCCAAAGCTGGTACAAAAAACACATACCATAAAGATTAGAAACTGTTTTCTCATTTTATCCGAATTATTCCTTAATAATCAGTTGCGCTGTTTTCCCATTTTCACTTATTACCACCACCATATAACCTCCCGATGGCCATCCGGATAAAAATACCCGGGTTTTTCCATTGGGACTCAGGGGGGTGGATACTAAGCATTCGCCGGTAAAATTGTAAACTTTAAGTACACCGGAAGTAATTTGTTGATGCGCAATGGTCAACAAATCATTCGCCGGATTTGGAAATATATTAACTTTCAGTTCATAAGCAGTATTTCCCGTTCTCACTGTATTTACCGCATAGGAGAAAGGTTCCGGCGACCATCCGCATTTAGTAATCAGATTATCTGATAATTGCAGGGTATAAACCCTGTCATACGTAATCCGGGAAGTATCCGGGAATAGTTCAAAAAACCATACACCGTCCTGCAAACGAAGGAATACAGAATCCATAGGAACCAACGTTTCTTCCTCCCGAAGTTCAAAAAGATTCAAGTGGCTGAGATCCTCATGCTGTGGAAGAATTTCATAAGTGCCATTATGGTGATAGCCCGGTTCCTGATTCAGGCTTAGAGCTATAGAAATAAACTGGTTATAAACAACAGAACTGCCATTTTCCGGGGTCACTGCCGTAACCTCAAGCGGAAGAAAGCCTTCAGGGATAAAATGAATCTTCAACGTATCACTGCACTTCAGGCCACATTGGTCTTCGCCCGAATAAAACAGTAATGCATTCAGTTGATCCGACATATAAAACGCTTTATCAATTGTAAAGGTAACCCAACATTCATCTTCATCCAGCGGATTCAGATCAATCCCGCTTATTCCCTCCGAAGCGGTAAAAAACCATTGGTACTGGTATGAACTTATATCCGGAATTTTTAATCCATTAAGCGTGCCTTTTATAGTAATATTTTCAAGACAATCGTTGGCATACGAAATAACAACATCTGCGTCCTTCGCTGGGTCAGAAATTCCATGTCCGTCAGGTTGATAGGCAACAGAGAGCCCGTCGTGAACAATTTCAAGGTTGTAAATCCAGGCGCGCCCGACCATAATCGCCTCGTCGCCACTTTGAGAGGCCACTGCAAGGAGCTGTGTATTCCGTTCAACCGCATATTCCAACGATAATGAATTCTCTTCAGTGGTATACTTCATCCCGTCGATATACCACGCAAAATGATCAAATTCTGTGGCCTGAGAATGATAAAAAGAAATATGGTACTGATTACAATCCGTTCTGACAACCACGAGCGAATCATTGTATGTCCATGATTCAGGCTTAATCAGGCAAGTGCTGCAGAAGCTGTTGTGAGGCCCACCTGTATGGCCTGCATCATTTACCAAAGTTCCCTGGCCGGGAGGAAATGCATAGTCGTCATAAGCGAGGGTAGAATCTCCCTGATCAATAAAAAAGGATTCAGGGAGCAACTTATAAGTACCATTCTCCAATAAATAAGGAAAAGGCGTTAAGACTGCTTCATGCGCCCCTTCAAAGAGCCGTCCTTCGAGGCGGCAAAACCGGGTAATCACAGAAGAGGTATTAAACAATGAATCATTTTGCAATAAATTACCCTGAAAAATAGAATTATACACCAGCACGCTGTCCTCCTCACGCTTATTGTAAATTGCATGAGCGGCATAAGGCCAATTGTTTAGAAAGGTACAATTCCCCATTTCCAGGCGTAACCGGTTGGCAGTTGTCGTTCCGGAAGCATCCAGAAAAACCGTAGCATTATCGGCCAGCCTCTGGTCATCATCTTCATTCCGGTCAAAAACAGAATTATAGATGGCTGCATTATTGACCAGAGGAGACAAATATACGGAAGAACCTCTGACTCCTGAGGAGCTGCTTATTCCGAAGTTACGGATAAAAATATTACGAAAAAGGCAGGTATTATTATGCCCGGAGAATAATCCACCACCCCGGTATCCCATGGAATTCCGGATAAAATGATTATCGGAAAGGATCAAAGAATCAATGTCAGAGAAATAGCTGTCAGCAAAAACAGCACCTCCGTTAATAGCAGCGTTCAGGATAAACTGATTCCCCGAAATCATCGATTTTATATCGTCGATAATACAAACACCCCCTCCGATAGAAGCGCGGTTAAAGCGGATCTCATTATTTTGGAGGGATACATTTTCACAGCTATTAAAATAAAGCCCACCCCCACGGGATGATGCGCCGGGGAGGAAATTTTCAGCATAATTATCAAAAAATCGTGTAGCAAAAACATGGGCATGCAGTACATCCGACACAAACAGTGCACCGCCACCAAAATCAGCATCTATCGTATTCTCCACGGCATTCTGGAAAAAACGTGTGTGTCCGATGGCCACTTCAAGGAAGCCTGAACTACTGACAGCTCCTCCGGTAAGGCCTGCCCTGTTATTTTCAAAAACAACTTCATCCAACGCCAACAACCCTAACCCACCTGAATTAACAACATACAGCGCACCTCCATTGAATCCTGCATTACAGGAATTGAACGAAGAATTTTGCATAGTGACGATGCCAGCCTCAGTGGTAAAAAATGCACCTCCATTACCCGTGACAGAAAGCCTGTTGAACTGGCAATTGTTCACGTTAATTTCGAAAACATGGTCAGTATAAACTGCACCTCCCAACGCCGAAAAATTATCGGAAGCATCAAATGTATTCCGTAACATATAGGTTTCAGAATTCAATCCTTCGGAAGCGTTGATATATAAACTACCGCCATGACCCTCCAGTTCCGGGTTAAGAAAGCCTGCGTAACATCCATAAAAAGAATTATCAACAAAATCGATTCTTCCCGGATTGCCTTCCAGTGAAATTGCGCCACCATTTCCCTGGGTGACTACCACATTTTCAAACGAACAATCATGTACAAAAAATTCCTCAAAAGCGCCTCCGGAGAAAGAAAATGCCCCCCCCCTATTACTGGCGCGACAATCAGAAAAAATATTTTGGGTTGATACGATAGAAGCTGTCCTGCCAGTAACAGGAACCGTGATGGACAAAGCCCCACCCCGGGATTGCACAGAAAGGGATGAAAAATCATTCCCGTCTAAAATCATTTCTGTAAGATTTCCGGACAGGAATGCGCCAAAGGCACCTCCATTGGATCCTGAAAACCCTTGAGAGAATCCAAGGAAACGGTTGTTTTGAATGGCAATATAATGTACATCGCCTTCGGTGGTTACTAAATTTAAAGCACCTCCGTTACCATTTCCGGCACGACATTCCAAAAATCCATACCCATCCTTTTGATCCTGCACAAGGAGAGAATCAAGTGAAGCTGCAATAATGCTGACTGCGCCGCCATGATCCGCTACACAGGAGGAAAACAGGTTAGACGTAACTCTGACGCCATGGGTAATATCACCCGAAATCAAAGAAAAAGCCCCGCCGGCACTTGAATCGCCGGAAGAGAAACAATCAGTAAAGCTATTACGGGAAACAATAGCCCCCTGCTGTAAAGATGCATCCGGAAGGTCGATACAAATACCACCACCATGCATCACAGAGGAAACCTCCGTAAACTCATTATCCTCAATACGGATCGAACCATTTACCGGCAGACCAGCATGCAAATACACACCTCCTCCGTTGGCACCTGAAAAACAATCTGTCAGTTGCGCACCTGCTAATGTGAAGCCTTCGAAGGCATGATCGAAACTAAAATGCAGTGCACCACCGGAACCTGTAACCGACCTACAATTTTGAAACATGGGCAACCCAGTGCTTCCAGATAGCTCAATTTGTTTTAAAGTCTTGGTTTTCAACGACATAGCACCCCCGTCACCCTTTGCATTGCAGTTTTGAAACTGGGTCATAACCATGGAAAAATCGCCGTCAACAACGCCTGCCTGGAGATAGATGGCTCCCCCTTCTCCTTCGCAGGCTTCGGTAGCTGAAAACTGATTATTATTCAAGTTTATTCCCCCCATCAAATTGCCGTTGTGTAACTCAATCATTAATGCACCGCCATGTTGCTGAGCCTTGGTTCCATGAAACCTATTATTCGTTATATGCAATGACGACAAAAGGCCTCCTGGTGCCTCCAGAAATAAACCACCACCATGCTCTCCGGCAGAAACTGGAGCCGTTTCATTTCCCAGAAAAGTATTTGAATCAAGGATCAGACTGGATAATGGCCCTGATTGCGCGACTCCATAAACAGCTCCTCCTGAACCATCAACAGAACGACAATTATCAAATGTATTACGGGTGAACCCAATAGATTGCAATCCCTGACCTTCGCTACAAACCAGATAAACTGCGCCACCATCAGAGGTGGCTGTCAAATTCTTAAAAATATTGGTATCAGCAACAAAATCACCGTGAATAGCAGTAACACCGGAGAAAGACAACGCACCACCGTTTCCCCCGGAATTATGCAGATTTACTCCTCCGTCGAACGTATTTCCACGCACGATGATATCCCCGTTGATCACCCCGTTTAACGACACTGCCATTGCACCTCCTTCGCTGTTCCGGGCCGAGCAATTCAAAAATCCCGGGGCATTGTCGGTAATCTGGACGGTGGTCATACGTTGAGCGGACAAATATACTGCACCCCCTGATGCGCCAGCACTGCAAGTATTAAAATAATCATTTTTAAAAATAATCGGATGAAAAAATTCCGCTGCCTTCAGCGTCACTGCACCTCCCGATGCTGCATCGTTCATTGCTTTGCAAAATTCAAAGCTACAACTGCTTACCAACAAACTATCCAAAACATTATGCGCATGAAAATCCATATAAATAGTGCCACCATCCATTTCCGCCGACCAGTTCCTGCAATTCAGCCCGGAAAGTTCCAGGGGAAAAGTCAAATTCCCATTGGAGGAGATATAAAATAATCCTCCGGATTCCTGCGCGTTAAGCATATCATTTCCACCATCGGCAAGGATATCCCGGAATTGTATTCGCGCTAATCCTTCCTGCCAGGAGGAGAGATAAATACCTCCGCCGGAGCCTTGCAGCGCTGCACACCGCTGAAAACCAGCTTCTCCATCTCCGTTTACCAACAGGGAGTGGATGTACCCGGCAGAAAGAAACACCGCCCCTCCATCGTTAGTAGCAGAACAATCAGAAAAAGTCGTGTTCAGTAGAGTCACGGTATCGGAAATCGCTGTACTTTGAAAGAACAGGGCTCCTCCAGAACCATTCGTGATGCTGCGGCAATGCGAAAAACCATTATTTTTTATGCGTATACCCCTATGCAAAGAACCTTCCTGATTATTCACATAGAGAAAACCGCCATTTAATGCAGAATTGAGATGATCACAAGTATTGTCATCCACTACAAAAAGCTCCGAAAAATCGTCACCCGTTTCAAGAAAAACACCTCCACCATTCCCCCCTGAATGACAGTAAGAAAAGCTATTGGATTTAATCTCTACCTTACCAATAGCCTGCGGTACCTGAAGATAAATTGCTCCACCGTCGGATGCAGAAGACAGGTAACTAAAAGTATTGTTTTCCATCAGGAATTCTCCAGCAGAATGACAAATCAGGGTAAAGGCACCTCCGTATTGAGGTTGTGGACCAACGGATTCTTCGGTATTCTGCCAGTAATTATTAACCAAACGAATTGAACCTGCATCACCCACAGAGTGAATGGCGATGAACCCCCCGTGATTATGGGCAGTAAAATCAGAAAGGGTATTATCATGAAAATTAAAAATGGCAGGGCCTTCCTGCACATCTAAAAACAAAAAACCACCCGATTGCGCTTCATTTTGCTGAGTGTTAGTGGTTGAAAAACCATGAAATTCCAGCGTGCCAATGGCTCCAGAAGAGATCAGGGAAAGAAATCCACCATCACCGTAGTGGCTTGAAGCCAGGCCCAGTGTATCGTTTTCGAACCGGAGAGAAGAAAGCGGTGTACCTTCTCCTGAAATCTGTATATGTGCCATCCCTCCATTTCCCGGAGCATAACAGGAATCAAATGTACACCCGGAAAACAGGATGGAATCAGGGCTGTTTAAAGTGTAGAGTGCAAGAAATCCGCCAGTATGGTCCTCCGGATTCCGGCTATCTCCTGATACAACAGCCTTATCAACCAGATCATCAGTGAAATTCAAATGAGAAATGCCTGCACAATTGATAAAAAATGCTCCTCCAGAAGTTACTGATTCCGAATGGTAGATATTGCCATGCGATTCCAATTCCTGCATGGCTCCACCGATTTCAACACTTATAAGTCCGCCATAAGCTAAGGTTATCTGATGAGAAAACACATTTTGCTGAAGATGCATAGCCCCAACAACACCGGCATCCGCATCCAAACGCAAGAAACTACCCGGATCCCGTGCCGTATTGTGAAGAATTGTATTCCCTGAAAGCAAAATACTATCCAGGGTAAAAAACTCCGTTAGAAAAAAGATATTCCCCACATTCCCGGAATACTCAGAATCCACAACTGAAAGCCCATACTGACCTGGAATACAGTAATATAAAGAAGTAAAATTTGCTCCCGCCTCTTTTAAATCAATCCCTTCAATGGTATCATTATGAACAATAATCGCATCACTTTCGATGGAAAATAAATACTTAAAAGCCAAATTTACCGATGAAGATATCGTGTTTTCCGACAGCGTAACCTGGTCACAATGGGTAAGGTAAAGCACCCGGCCTGAATTCACAACTTGGTTACGGGAAAAGGAAAACGCTTCCAATGCAGTATTTCCGTGAATAGCGACAAAATGTGGTTCATTGGTTATTGACTGCACCGAATGAATCAGGTTATCCGTTACAGCGATTGTGGTAAGCACAGGATTCTCTGTTAAAGAAAGGAAAGAAACCGGTAGGTAAGAATTTGTGATTTGATTTCCAGTAAACTGAAAGGAGGCAAGCTGGGTAATAGAGGCCGCAAGACCTCCCTGACAATTTTCGAAGGTGTTTGCTTCGACTATTAAATCAGATATTGAAAAATTTTGGTAGAGATTAATGGTATAACCCGCAACCGTATGAAAAGAACAGGAGGCTATACGCAAATTGGTTTCCGGACAACCTGATTGCAAAACAATTCCATTGGAATTGATATTTTCAAAATGACAGAAGGTGATATCTTCTATCCCATTATTTACCGAAACCGCTGCGCCGGCTTCTTCAGCAATATCTTTTATCGTCAGGTAACGCAATACTGAAGTACGGGCATTCCTTTTTGCATTAAAAAGCCGGATGCCGTTCCAATACGTAGATTGTTGTTCCGGAGAGGAGAGCACAATTTGTTGTTCAGGCTCACCCGCTGCCAGAAAGACACCCGCCACATCCATTCGTTTGCCTGAAAAAAACTGCACCTGAGTTCCGGGCATCAGTTGCAGGGTATCTTCATCAGCTACCGTTATATTAACAGTAACTATATAGAGTGTATCCGCATACCACTTACCGGAAACGTTGGGCGTATTGATATATATTGTATCATTTACAATGGAGGATAATACTACGGCAGATTTTAATACCAGAAAGATAAAAAGAAGAAAGGTGTGCCTGAAAAACACTTTTTTCATGATCGCAGTTTTATTTTACACTTCACAATTAAAGTGGCATCCGGCCAAAAAACCGGCACAAAAACCCAATACTGCTGATCTTAGTTGCAAAGCGTCATATGCATTGAATTCTGTATAGCCGTTGCCAAAAATCTTTACCCGCCAAATTTATCACATTTCCATTAGAACGCAAAGAAATCATTTTGAATAAGATAAAATTATCTCCATGGGCGATGTATAAAAATCACAAAACCGATTTTTACAATACAGGCAAAAAGCAAACTATTGATGAAGCTATCGTTGGATTCAAATATGATTTAAACAAACTGACAGGTCAGACTGTTCCTAAAAAGAGAAACCGAAATTGTCTAAAAAACAATATGAAAGGTACAACTATGACAAAAATTTTTTATATTTGCACTACCAAAAGTAGTTATGAATCAATAAATCATAGTAATAATACTAAAAGCCATTCCATTATGAAAAAAAGTTACATTAAGCTTCTGCCTGTTCTACTGCTTGTAGTAGGTATGATGTCTGGTTGTGTATCTACGAAAATGCCTGGTTCTTACACTGTTGAGCCAGAGACGCTGGAAAACAACGGAGGTAAAATCGCCGTTAAAGTAGAAGGCACCGTACCAGAGAAATCTTTCCATAAAAAAGCTGTAGTTGAATTCACTCCCGTGATTAAATACGACGGAAAAGAAAAAGAACTGAAATCCATCACTTTAAAAGGCGAAAAAGCCGAAGGCGAGGGAAAAGTCATTAACACAAAAGAAGGTGGCAGTTTTGATTACAGTACAGTAATTGATTATGAACCCGGTATGGAAGAAGCCGTTCTGGTGGTTCAACCAAAAATTACCCAGAAAAACAAATCCATCGAAACCCCTGAAGTGACGCTTGCAGAAGGAACCATTATGACCGCACAGTTTGTAATGCATGATGAAGATATTTGGTTTGCTTCACGCGAAAATGCCGAAAAACTGGGCATGAAAACCGATGAATATTACGAACTGGTTACTTTGGTGGATCAATCCGCCACTTTCTATTTTCAGGTAAATCTTGCCAACATCAACGAAAACCTGAAACTGAACAAAGAAATGCAGGTGAAAGGTCAGTTGAATGAACTAAAAAGCTTTATCGATAAAGGATGGGAAATCAAAACCATTGAAATTAATGCCTATGCTTCACCCGAAGGAGAAGAGTCGTTCAATGAGGGTCTTTCTGCACGGCGTGCGGAATCGGGCAATAAAATCCTTGCTCAACTTTTCAAAGAATTAAAGAAAGATAAAAATTCAAACGTAAAAGTTGATAATCCCGAAGAAGTATACACCATTTCCAAAAAAGGGCTGGGCGAAGACTGGAACGGATTTTTAAAAGCGGTACAGACCTCAAACCTGGACGATAAAAGTGTGATCCTTAACGTGGTTAATTCTCAAAATAACCCACTAAAAAAAGAACAGGAAATCAGAAATATGACTTTGGTTTACAGCGAAATAGAAGAAGAAATCCTGCCTCCACTCCGCCGCGTTGAAATTAAAGTGATTTGCTACGAACCCAAGAAAAGTGCAGAAGAAATTGCTACCCTTGCCACCACCGCACCCGAACAACTCTCGCTCAAAGAACTGATCTATGCCGGTACATTAACCGACGACCTTAACACAAAACTTCAGATCTTTAAATCAGCGGCTGATTTATTCCCTAACGATTGGAAAGCACTGAATAACGTCGGCGCCACCTATCTCAAAATGAATAAAACAGAAGAGGCAATCGCATCGATCCAAAAAGCCAACGAACTTGATGCCAATAACCCGATGGTGGTTAATAATATGGGAGTTATCGCCAGTAAATCCAACGATTTCGATAACGCCGTTTCCCTCTTTAATAAAGCAAAAGGATTGGGCGTGGATGAAACCTATAACCTCGCAATTATCGACATTGTTAAAGGAAAATATAGCAGCGCAGCCACTGCCCTGAATAATAAAGATTGCAACTATAACAAAGCACTCGTTCAGGTATTGGATGGCAACTATGACGTAGCTTCCAAAACGCTCAAGTGTTCCGAAGAAACCTGTATGAGCAATTATCTTATGGCCGTTATTGCAGCCCGCACCGACAACCAGTCTACTATGATTGAATACCTGGCAAAAGCCATTCGCATGGAGCCAAAAATGAAAGCTAAAGCCGCTGCAGACCGAGAATTCCTTAAATTCTTCGAAGTACCGGCCTTTATGGAACTTGTAAAATAATTCTTGCTCTACACAAAAAAGCTGTCCTGATGAGTTGGGACAGCTTTTTTTATGGCTATTAAGGATATACTTGTTATACTTTCACCCGACTAATCCCAACCGGCCAATCATCAAGAAGCAACGCCTTCATTCGTTGATAATCAGATTCTCTGGCCACAAAATCAACTGAATTGGTATCAATAATCACAATCCGTTGTTGCGTTTGTTGCCGCATATAATCAAAATAACCCGTTTGTATGCGTTGTAAATATTCGGCTGATATATGCTGCTCATAATCACGACCCCGCTGATGAATATTGCCAAGCAACCGGTCGATATCGGAATACAGATAAACCAGCAATTGGGGTTGAGGCAGATTCGCTTCTATGATCTGATACAAACGTGAATACAATGCCAGTTCATCGCCTTTTAGTGTTCGTTGAGCAAATATTAACGACTTTGTAATAAAATAATCGGATACGGTAAACAAATGAAACAACTCCTGACTGCTTAATTTATCCATCAATTGTTGATACCGCGAAGCAAGAAACGATAATTCCAGCGGAAAGGCATACTTCTCCTGATTTTTATAAAATTTGGGTAAAAAAGGATTATCTTCAAACTGTTCCAGAATCAGCTTTCCTTCAAATTCGGCGGCAATCCGCGAGGCTAACGTTGTTTTCCCCGCACCAATACACCCCTCAATAGCAATATAACTATACTCCATATCTATTCATTTTCATCGACTCGTTTTACCGGCAACGGATCGTTGCATTGGTTCAACAACGCAGTAATCGTGCAGTGCAATTCAGGGTGCAGAAAATCAGGCAGCACCTCTGCCAGCGGAACCAGCACAAACCTCCGCGATGCAATCCGGGCATGGGGCAGCGTCAACGCGTTCTCTTTTACAATCCAGTCATTATAAAATAAAATATCAATATCGATGCTGCGCGATTGGTACCCTTTTCCCAAACTCCTTACCCGGCCCAGGGCACACTCGATTTCCTGCGTTTTTTTTAATACCTGACGCGGTGATAATACCGTTTCGATGACGAGTACCTGATTATAAAAATTGGGAACAACGGTGTCAAACCCCCAGGGAGCCGACTCATAAATGCCTGATTTCATGAGAATCGTACCAAGTTCTGTTTCCAGCTCCATACGACTGTGTTGCAGGGTAACGCTGCGATCGCCGAGATTTCCGCCTAACAATACTACCACACGATTTTGCATATCCAAAGGTACATTTTTTTACCACAGATGTAACTTTCCCGTAATTTGTATCGCCATATTTCATTTGCTATGAGGATTTGCAGTATTTTTATCCTATCAATTTTAAAACATCACTTATGAAAGATTTTCTGAAATTCACACTCGCTTCCATTATCGGTTGTTTGGTAGTTCTGCTTGTACTTTTTTTTATGACAGCCGGAATCATTGCCTCCCTTTCGAAAGAAAAAACAGTTCAGGTTGCTTCACAATCTATCCTGGAAATTAAACTGAATTATCCGGTTTCTGACCGTACTCCCATGGCTCCTGTTCCATTCTTTTCAGGAGATCTCATAATGCCTGTCGGGCTGAATGATATTCTCAAGAACATTGAGAAAGCTGAAAAGGATACCCGAATCAGTGGTATCTTTCTGAATATATCGATGCTGCAGGCAGGTATGGCCACAACGACTGAAATACGCAATGCACTTGAAAAATTTAAAAAATCAGGCAAATTTATTTATGCCTACAGTGAACGCTACACGCAAAAAGCATATTATCTGGCGTCAGTTGCCGATAAAATATTTTTAAATCCCATGGGAAGTCTCGAATTCAAAGGACTCAATGCGCAAGTCATGTTTTATAAAAATCTGCTTGAAAAGGTAGAAGTGGAAGTTCAGATTATCCGCCCGGAAGGAAATAAATATAAAAGTGCAGTTGAACCTTTTTTCCTGGATCAAATGAGCCCGGCCAGTCGCGAACAGACTGAAAAATACATCACGGCCATCTGGGGCTCCATGCTCGAAGAAATTTCTTTGGCACGACAGCTCACCACCGATGAACTCAATAAAATGGCCGATGAACTTACCGGATTGGATGCAGAAAGAGCCCTGCAGGCGAATTTAGTGGACGAACTCTATTATATCGACCAGGTGTACGATGCACTGGATGAAGCAACAGGAAAAACTCCCGACGGAAAAATCACTTCTATCCTTTTGGCAAAATACAGAAAAACTACAATAGCGGATAAAAAACCCTACACTGCTGATAAAATCGCCGTAATCTATGCCTCAGGCAATATTGTTGACGGCAAAGCCGATGAAACTACCGTGGGTTCGGCAGACTTCATTAAAGCCATCAGGAAGGCCCGAATGGATGACCAGATTAAGGCTGTGGTCTTACGTGTAAATTCCCCCGGAGGAAGTGTAGTAGCCTCCGATGTGATTTTGCGTGAAATGCGCCTGTTAAAAAACGCTAAACCAGTAATCGCTTCCTATGGCGATGTGGCCGCTTCAGGAGGATATTATATCAGCTGTTTTGCAGATACAATCGTCGCCATGCCAAATTCAATTACCGGATCCATAGGGATTTTCGGCCTGTTCCCAAACATGAAAGGACTTTTAAACAATAAAACAGGGATTACCACCGACCAGGTCAGCACCAATACAAACTCGGGGTTCCCTGATGTATTCAACCCGTTGAACGATTTTGAAATGCATGAGCTTCAACGAAATGTAACCGATGGTTACCATAACTTCACTGCCTTGGTGGCCGAAGGGCGCGGAATGCAACAGGAAGAAGTAGACAGAATCGGACAAGGTCGCGTTTGGGCCGGAAAAGATGCCATTACCCTGGGTCTGGTGGATGTTTTTGGCGGGCTCAATGAAGCAATAAGAATTGCCGCTCTGGCAGCCAACCTGGAAAACTACAAGATTCGTGAACTCCCTGATTTAAAAGATCCGTTCGAACAGGTAATGGACATGATCAGCGGAAACCCCTCTGAAGAACTCCTGCAAAATGTGCTGGGGATGCACTATTCCTGGTTTTCTATTCTTAAAAATATCGAAACCCTGGAAGGGATTCAGGCCCGGATGCCGTATGAAATAATTATCCATTAACCGTACCCAAACAGGCCCTGTGCACATTATGGCGCACAGGGCCTTATAATGCCCTATGAACCCCATCGATCTTCAAAAAACAGCGCTTAGAAAACAGATAAAAAAGCTGAAATCAGTACAAACGGAGCCGGAACGGATTACTGCATCAAATGATACTATCCACACCCTTGAAAAAACCGCTGTATTCCGTTCGGCAAAAACCGTTATGGCCTTCTGGTCGATGGAGGATGAAGTAGCCACCCACCAGGCAATAGTAAGATGGGCGGAAACAAAAACAATCATACTGCCCAGTGTAAAAGGCAGCATACTTGAATTACGCGTTTTCCATGGAACAGACCAAATGAAAACCGGCGAACAATTCGGAATAGCAGAACCTGAAAGCCCACCCTTTACCGACCTGGCGTCGATTGATCTGATCCTTGTGCCGGGGGTAGCTTTCGACCTTAACAACAACCGTATGGGCAGGGGGAAAGCATACTACGACCAATTACTCTGCGCGACAAAGGCCTTCAAAATGGGAATCGGTTTTGATTTCCAGTTACTGGAACAGATACCTGCCGCCAGCCATGATATCAGAATGAATCAAATTATCACCAACAAACGTACAACAGTTATTCAGTTTTAAAACCTACCAGGTGTTTCCGTTTTGCTTCTGCTTTTTCACGGGCGGTCAGGGAATGATTATAGTCATATAAAGCCCCTTCCCAGTCGCCGTAGGAAGGATTTGGGAGTACAAAAAACCGCCGCCCGAATTCATTTCGGTATTGATCGGTCAGTGCACGCCGAACCGCAGGCGGGACTTGTTCGAAATCCGGTAAAAAATCGTTCATATTATCCCCGAAAAGCATTATGATTTCATGCGTTTGCCCAACTTTTTCCCGGCGTGGTTCTTTTCCGTTTCCGTCGTGGCGAAGCAATACGGTCTCCTCCTTAACCCCGGGAAATCCCGCCAATTTAAGGTTTTGCAATGTAGGATTTCTGAATTCTTCCTTTCGGTTACTGATATAAAAAACCGTAACACCCTGACGGTCGGCATAAGAAAGAAATTCAACTGCACCTGGAATTGCGCGGGCCGAGGCCTGCCCGATCCACGCGGCCCATCCAACAGGATAAAGCGTTGCATCAAGAATTGATTGAGCGGCATGCGGGCTGTTATCCAGCACAGTTTCATCAATATCAACAACAATAGCATACGGCTTCGAAACCTTCATGCGCCTAAGATAATTATCCAGCATAATCTGAGCCGAATTAAATGTCTGATAGCACAATGCCCGGTATTCTGCTGCTTTTTGCATATACAGTACAGCCTTTATATTTTCATTGGAAAAATCCGGGTCAGCGACAACCGATTTCGACGGTGTCAGGGAATTACATCCTGATAGGAACAAAATAAGCAGAAAATAAAAAAATATGTTTTTCATCGGTAAGATTATTTGCGGGTAAAAATAACGCTTTTAAAATAAAAAAAGCCGCCTGAAGTCATCAGACGGCTTAATTAAAAAAAAATAAATCTATTTTTCAAAATGCATAGCAGCCAAACGCAGGTAGCTTCGGTAGCGCCATTTTGCGTTTTCCTCTGCCGCAGCAAAAAGTTCAAATGCTTCTTCGGGGAATGACTTCATAAGAGAAGAATACCGGACTTCATTTTTCAGGAAAGATTGAAATTTGCTCCAATCCGGCTCTTTGCTATCGAGCGTAAAGGGGTTCTTTCCTTCATCTTCTAATGCAGGATTATAGCGATAAGTTTGCCAGTACCCACATTCTACAGCTAATTTCTCTTCCTCCTGTGATTTTCCCATACCGGCGCGTAGTCCATGGTTAATACAGGGAGAATAGGCAATAATGAGCGATGGTCCCGGATAGGCTTCTGCTTCACGTAAAGCTTTGAGCCACTGTGACTGACTGGCACCCATCGCAACCTGAGCCACGTATACATAACCGTAGGTCATGGCCATAGCTCCGAGGTCTTTTTTACGGATCCGTTTTCCTGAAGCAGCAAATTTTGCAACAGCTGCAACCGGAGTTGATTTTGAAGACTGTCCGCCGGTATTTGAATATACTTCCGTATCCAAACACAGCACATTTACATCTTCACCACTGGCCAGCACATGGTCGAGACCGCCATATCCAATATCATAAGCCCAACCATCACCACCAAAAATCCAGAAGGATTTTTTTATAAGAAAATCTTTCAAATCCAAAATTTCCTTTGCCACCCCATGCTTTTCCTTTTCCAGGGCAACGATTACTTTTTCAGCGGCGTTTTTCGATCCTTCTGCGTTATTTTTATTTTCAAGCCATTGGTTAAAGGCCGCTTTCGTGTCGGGGTTCACCTCCTCCAATGCAGCTTTCATGCGCAATTCGATACGTTCTCTGAGTTTGTTAACTCCGAGTGACATTCCCATGCCATATTCTGCATTATCTTCAAACAGTGAATTTGCCCAGGCTACCCCTTTTCCGTTTTTCTTTGTGGTGTAGGGTGTAGATGGAGCTGAACCACCATATATGGAGGAACATCCTGTGGCATTGGCCACCATCATTCGTTCACCAAAAAGTTGCGTAATAAGCTTCACATAAGGCGTTTCGCCACATCCGGCACAAGCTCCGGAGAACTCAAACAACGGCTGCGCAAACTGGCTGTTTTTCACCGTTTGCTCTTTGGGGAGCAGCCAATCTTTATAGGTTACTTTTGTGGACATATAATTCCAGTTTGGAATTTCATGTTCCTGCGTGCCGAGGTGTTTCAGTTCCAAGGCTTTTGTTTTGGAAGGACAAACATCAACACAGTTACCACATCCGGTACAATCCAGTGGACTTACCTGAATACGGAACTGAAGACCAGAAAGGGCTTTTCCATTTGCCGGAATCGTTTTCGTTCCTTCCGGAAGGCCCTTCATCTCTTCCTCGTCGAGAAGGAATGGACGGATTGCAGCGTGAGGACATACAAAGGCGCACTGATTACACTGGATACAATTATCTGGAATCCATTCCGGAACACTGACCGCGATACCCCGTTTTTCATATTCCGTGGTTCCTGAGGGGAACGTACCATCTTCACGACCGACAAATGCACTTACCGGAAGGTCATCGCCCTTCTGCGCATTGATGGGATCTACTACGTTACGGATAAAGTCAGGACGAGAGGCATCGGTTACCACTTTTTCGACCGTTAATGAAGCCCATTCAGCAGGAATATCCACTTTTACTACCTGTCCGCCCAACTCAACGGCCTTATTGTTCATCTGTACAATTTCCTCACCTTTACGCCCAAAACTCTTCACAATGGCTTTTCGCATCTGTTCCACAGCCTGTTCGTAAGAAATTACTTTGGCGATTTTGAAGAATGCAGATTGCATAATTGTATTAATGCGATTTCCAAGCCCGATTTCCTCTGCAATGGCAGTGGCATTAATGATATAAAAATTAATAGCATTTTTTGCCATATAAATTTTCATGGAATTGGGAAGCCTGCGTTTGGTCTCTTCAACATCCCAAATAGAATTAAAGAGGAAAGTGCCGCCTTTACGAAGCCCTTTGAGCATATCATACTTATCCAGGTAAGAGGGCACATGACATGCAACAAAGTCAGCAATATTTACATAATATGTAGAGCGAATGGGATGATCACCAAAACGAAGGTGTGAAACAGTAAATCCACCCGACTTTTTAGAGTCATACTGAAAATACCCCTGACAATACTTATCGGTGGTTTCGCCAATAATTTTGATTGAATTTTTATTTGCCCCCACTGTACCGTCAGAGCCAATGCCAAAAAACTTAGCCTGAAAAGTACCGGCAGCGGTCACATCGATATCATCGAGCAGAGGCAGCGAGGTAAAGGTAACATCATCAATAATTCCGAGTGTAAAATGATTTTTCGGTTCGGCCATCTGTAGATTTTCGAAAACAGAAAGAATCATTGCCGGCGTAGTATCTTTGGAAGAGAGACCATAGCGTCCGCCAATAATCATCGGACGCTCATTTTCAGGCTTTTCATAGAAAAGATCACGCACATCAAGATAGAGCGGTTCGCCCGTAGCTCCGGGTTCTTTGGTACGGTCGAGTACCGCAATTCGTTTTACACTATCCGGGAACACATTGAAAAAATACTTAGCAGAAAAAGGGCGGTAGAGGTGGCAGGTGATAAGGCCTACTTTGCTGCCTTTCCCCTGTAAATAATCGATGACTTCTTTCGCGACTTCAGTAACTGAAGCCATTGCGATCAGGATATGTTCGGCTTCCGGGTGTCCATAATAGGTAAACGGGTGATATTCACGGCCGGTAAGCTTCGACATTTCCTGCATATAGGAATCGACTACATCCGGTACCACATCATAAAATTTATTAACCGACTCTTTGGCCTGGAAAAATATATCAGGGTTCTGAGCAGTTCCCCGGGTTACCGGATGCTCCGGATTCAGAGAATTATCCCGGAAAGATTGAATAGCGTTCCAGTCGACCAGCTTTTTCATAGCTTCCGTATCCAGCGCTTCTATTTTTTGTATTTCGTGAGAAGAACGGAATCCATCGAAGAAGTGAAGAAATGGAATACGGGTTTTTATCGCGGTAAGATGCGCTACGCCGGCCAAATCCATTATCTGCTGAACACTGCCGCTCGACAACATGGCAAAACCAGTCTGACGGGTTGCATAAATATCGCTGTGATCACCGAAAATAGATAAGGCATGTGCTGCAACAGAACGTGCGCTAACATGAAAAACTGCAGGGAGTAATTCACCCGCAATTTTATACATATTCGGGATCATCAGTAATAATCCCTGAGAAGCAGTATATGTAGACGTTAAGGCTCCGGCCTGGAGTGAACCATGTACAGCACCTGATGCACCGCCTTCCGACTGCATTTCACATACGCGAACAGTCTCGCCAAAAATATTTTTTCTTCCGTGTGCAGCCCATTCATCCACATACTCTGCCATATTGGATGAGGGTGTGATAGGGTAAATTGCAGCGACTTCGCTAAACATATAGGCAATGTGCGAAGCGGCCATGTTACCATCACAAGTGATGAAATTCTTTTTATTTGTCATAGTGTGAATTATTAAAATTCCTAATTATTAAGCCTTTAGGGTAACCTCACAAATTTTGGGGCGAAATTATAAATTTTAACCCGATTTTCCCTATTTATTCGCCGAAAGGATTCCTTTTTAGCAGTAATTTAAAATGATTCTAAATTAAAACGATTGCAATTGATTATGAACTATTTACAATACTCTCTCCAGCGTATAGAATAAAACAATTAACCAAAAAAAAAGATATAGATAGGGCATCCAGGATAAAAGATAAAAAAATCCGGGTGAAGAAAAGCCGGAACAGAAAACAGCAGTAATCCCATGGATTTTGCTAATTTTGCCTGTGGATAGGAACACAAAAACCTGAAAGGAATGGAATCAATAAAAACCATTTTCAAAATCGGATATGGGCCCTCAAGCAGCCATACCATGGGACCCGGAAGGGCAGCGCAGCATTTCAAAGAGCAAACGGAAGCATCGGCATACGAAGTCACTTTATACGGATCACTGGCGGCTACAGGCAAGGGGCATCTCACCGATGAGGCCATCGAAAGGGTTTTGGGAGCTGAAAGGACTACAATCCACTGGCATCCGGAAATTTTCCTGCAGCAGCACCCCAACGCACTCAGGCTGGATGCCCTCAACCCTGACGGAAGCCTGATCACTTCGGAAACCTGGTATAGTACAGGAGGTGGGGAAATCACAATGACTCCCGGGAGAAAAAACGTAAACTCCATTTACGGACTGCATACAATGAATGATATATTACAATGGTGCCAGAAGAAGGGGAAAAACATCTGGGAGTATGTAGGCGAACGGGAGGATGCGGATATCTGGCAGTATTTGGATGGGGTATGGGCGGTAATGAAGCAGGCAGTAAAAAACGGGCTCGATCACGAAAGCAGGCTTCCAGGGCCGCTAAACGTAGCCAGAAAAGCCTCATCGTATTTCACAAAAGCACAGTCGCAGAGTACGCAATACCAAATCAGGACCCAACTTTTCGCTTATGCCCTGGCGGTTGCAGAAGAAAATGCATCAGGGGGCAAAATTGTAACAGCACCCACCTGCGGTTCGTGTGGCGTTGTGCCGGCCGTATTTTATCTTTTGGAAGACATTCATCATTTCAATAAAAAAAGAATTTTACATGCCTTGGCCACTGCAGGGTTAATTGGCAATTTAATCCGCTTTAATGCATCGATATCAGGAGCAGAGGTAGGTTGTCAGGGAGAAATCGGAACCGCTTGTGCCATGGCGGCTGGAGCAGCAACGCAGCTCTTTGGCGGCACACCGGCTCAGGTAGAATACGCTGCGGAAATGGGGCTTGAACATCATTTAGGGCTCACGTGCGACCCGGTGATGGGCCTGGTGCAGATTCCGTGTATTGAAAGAAACGCTTTCGCTGCAGCCCGAGCACTGGACGCCAAAGAATATGCACTCCTTTCCGATGGTATTCACCGCGTAAGTTTCGACCGCGTAGTGGAAGTAATGAAAGAAACCGGGCATGATATCCCGGCGCTGTATCGGGAAACAGGATTAGGCGGACTGGCAAAAAAACAAAAACCGTCTTGAAAAACTAATTTCAAAACGGCCTCAAGTGTATGAATATGTGGAATGTAATGGTTCTATTGTTCTAGTTTTTCGAGGATTTTTTCGGCATCGGCTTTATAAAATCCGTCTTCTTCATTGGCAATACGCAAGAGTTGAATCCGGGCCTCACTGGTTTTTTCCTGTTTTAGATAACACAAAGCCAGGTACCATTCAGCATGTTCAACATAAAGGTTGTCGTTATTTTCAATAATATAGTTAAAAGCCTCAATGGCTTTATCGTATTTTTCAGTTTCAATATACGATATGCCGCTATAAAAACGCAATGCAATATTATCTGACTCTTTCGCCAGAATTTGTTCAAACATTTGTGATGCGGCTTCAAATTCTTTTTTCTGGAATTTCATCAGGGCTTCCACGATATTTACATTTCCTCTTCCCGACCGGTTAACAATCAATGCTTTATCGGGTTGATAATACATTTTAAACAACTTATCCGCTGTATAGGAACGAGGTGTAAGTGTTAGCACTCCGGCGGTAATCAGTACACCCATTCCGGCTGCGGCTGCCACATATTTCAGATTCGAACGCATCAGTTCAATCACGGGCGACAACGGGATTGTTTTCCGGTTTGAGCGATGCAGTGCGTCGAGTTTATGTTTAAGATCCAGAATATCTTCTTCCTGGAGCACTGAGGTCAATTCCTGCTCAAGGGCAATTTCCTTAAACAGGGAATTGTCTTTCACCAAAAGGGACTCAAACTGCTTCATTTCCTTTGCTGTCATCACACCTTTTAAGTACCGCTCTAATTGTTCCTGAATGTTATTTTTCTTCATCGTCTGCTAATGCTTTATATAAGGGGTCGTTTTTTATTCGTGCTTTTAATAATTCCTTGCATTGATATTTGCGTGCTTTTGCGTAATCGTCGCTTTTGTATTGCATTTGTTCTGCGATTTCATTCACATTGAACCCCTGGGCAAACAGTTCAAGAATCCGTTGACAATCGGGAGATAGCGAACTAAAATGACGAAGATAAATTCGTTTCCGCTCTTCCGAAGGCTCAACGATTTCATAATCAATATCTGCAGACAGATTGGCGTATTCTTCGGTATCGTTGATCCGGATAGTAGTCCACTGTCGTTTATTTAATCGCTGCAGCCAAAGATTTCGGCACACGCTGTAAAAGAACGTTTTAAATGAGCAGCTTAATTTAAGTTCTTCATTTCTGATTCGCTTATAAATAATAATCATTGCATCCTGAAATAAATCTTCCGCATCTTCGTCCGTTCCGGAATTTCTATTGACTAAATTGATAATACAATCAATATAATTTCGATAAATTGCGGAAATGATCACATTTCTCCGTTGTCTGAGCCCCTCAATATAATCCTGATCACTATAAATTTCTTTTGCTCTCTTATTCATCCGATTTTATTCAAAAGGTAATACAAAAAAAATGATTTTTTTTAATAAAAATGCTAACAAAAACCATAATCGACTATAAGTCAGAGAAATACTCCGGCTCCCGTTTTTTTATAAAGCGTTAAGATAAAACATTATCTTTGGCTTAAAGGATTTTTTAAAAAAAAATGTCCTCAAAAGGTATTACCTTTTAAAAAAAAACGGATTAAAGGTACAGACATTGTTAAGGTCTCAAACCACAATGTTTTGCGATGTTAAAAATATAAAAAAATACAAAATGAAAAAACTGTACACTTTATTAACCTCATCTCTCCTTGTTGCAATAACATTTTTATCCCTGTCCGTATCCGCACAAAATACTTTTTACGGCAATATTTTCTATCACGGTGATCCTACCCAACCCATACCGGGTATTACAGTAAGTATGTCCAACCCGGATTTTTCGTTCACGGCGGAAGTGATAACGGATCAGGATGGATTTTTTACAATCAACAATATCCCCGCCGGAACTTTCACCGTTACCGCTGAAACCACCCTTTCTGCCGGAGGAATTGATCTGGCGGATGCCTATCTGGTCATGCTCCATCTTTTCAACCTCCTATCCCTCGATGACTACCAGGCTGCCGCGGCTGATGTGAATGCCAACGGGTTTATCGACTGGGGTGATTACTGGGATATCCTCATTGGCTGGATTATGTACAGCAATCCCTTCCAAAATGATGAATGGCTATTTGATACACAAGAAATTACATTCCAGCCGGTTAAAGATGGCGGAACTACCATAGGCAGTGAACTGGGAGCCACTTGTACCGGGGATATAAACGGCACCTGGATTCCCGACGAAAAATCATCCGGAACGTACCTCCTCAATAATGAAACCGTTACAATTTTTCCGGGAGAAACCCGTGATATTACATTTACCGCCTCCAATACCCTTACCGTTGCCGGGCTGTATATTGGCATTCAATATAACCCTGCCGTACTAACAATTCAGGGCTATGAAACCACGCCGGAAGCCATGGAATACAACACCATTGAAACACCGGGGCTGCTTGGCTTTCACTGGATGACTAACCCGCAGATGGAACTGCTCACGCTGAAAAAAAACGACCCGGTGATCACCCTCACCGTTACGGTTGCTGAAAATGCAACGCCTCAAACCATTACTTTTACCCTCGACGAGGAATCTAACTATATCAGCGCTTCGGGTAAAACACTAAAAAGCAACCCGCTTTTTGCACAATCACTGGAAGTACTAAAAAATGAAAATACAACCACGATCAATGAAACCAGCGACAGGGTTTCTCTCTATCCCAATCCCGCATCGGAATACTTAATTGTTGGGACACATAACCTAAACCAGAAAATTGTTATTCATGACATGACCGGAAAAACAGTATGTGATGCCTCCCTGACAACACTACAAACGCGGTTAAACGTAAGCAGTTTTAAGCCGGGCTACTACTTTTATCAGATTATTAATAAGGATGACGGAACGATCGATCATTCAGGGAAATTAGCCGTTACCCGATAAGCTGCTGTGGACAACAGCAATACATCGGTGTAACACCCTTTACAATAAAAAAGGTTGTCAGAATTACTGGCGACCTTTTTCTTTTTGCTTAACCCACAGCCGGTAAAGGAATTATTCCTATTTTTGTGTACGTAGGTTAGAGGTATGCAAGTGCTTTAGGTAATAATGAACAATCAACCCTTTTTCTTTATTCTCAGAAAACTAGTATTGATAGGAATCTTGTGGATAGGGCAAATAGCCGTTGCACAGGATAACATCAGTACCTATAATATTCAGCAGCAAAGGAATTACGGACTTTCATATTTGAATCAGGATGATTTTGATCAGGCCTTTGTTGTTTATTCTCAGATGAAGAATTACGCCGAACAAAACCACGATGAGGCATTACTTTTCGAAGCAAAGGCGGGTAAAACAATCGCAGCCTACCTGAACCAGGATCTTGAATTAGCCGATTCGCTGCAGCGTTGTACATTAAAAGGAAGACACGCACCCCAACCCGGAAACGAAAACGCGTTGGCCTCGCTACATTATGTAAGGGCCGGGCTGGCGATAAAAAACAAAGCCTATACGGAAACCCTGCAACATTGTGACTCGGCGTTGTTTCTGGCCATAAACGCGGCAACACCCGACACCTCCCTCCTGGGAAGAATTTATAATCTTAGAGGTTTATGCTATTTTCGCCTCACGCAACATGAAAAGGCGCTTAATGACTATATAAACGCAAAAAAAACTGTCGCACAATTTTCAGTACTTAACCCGCTTCATAATGTAAAATACACACAAAACATAGCCATGGTTTATGCTTCGCAGCAAGATTACGACCAGGCCATCCCCTATTTTGATGAAACGCTGGCATTAAAACAGAAATACAAGCTACCACCAAGCCGAAGTGATATTAGTTACAACAACAATCTTGGAAGGGTATTTTTCAGCCGGAATGAATACGAAAGGGCTTCAAAACACTTTAACGAAGCCATCCGGATCACAATTACGCTATACGGCCCCGACCACGAATTACTTGGAGATGTATATCTGAATCAGGGCAATCTATATACACAAATTGCCGATTACCCCAAAGCCCGCGAGTATTACAAAAAGGCGCTGACGCTGATCCGAAAATACCGTGGCCCAGGCGACCCTGCCTTCCGGATTCTGAATAATAATATTGCCTACACCTATCAACGGCAGGAAGAAAACAGAACCGCGATCGGGTACTACAAAACCGCTATTCATGAAACCGATACCGACCTTAATACTTTAATTGCACTTCGAAATACGGGCCAGTGCTATTTCGGGATCAACAATACGGATAGTGCCGCGTATTATTTCAGGAAAGCAGTGGAACTTGCAGAGAGCCAACAGGAAGAGTTACCGGAAGAATATGCACTTGCACTTCAGGATTACGGCCAGTTCCTTTTAGAGACCAATCAGCAGCAGGAAGGAATCCGGCTTCTCTTTAACAGCCTCACACTCTTCACTGATAATAATACGGTTAACCGGAACAATGAAGCCTATATTCATTCTCTTTTAGGAAGCTACTATTCACGACACGACTCAACGCTTCCAACCGCGCTCCATCACTTTCAAAAAGCGCTTATCGCACAAGAAGAATCCTTTGAATCAATAAATTATAGAGATAACCCTGATATTCTTGAAACTGAATTACCCTACGAATTACTGGGCATTCTGGCGAAAAAAGCAAATGTATTATATCAGCATTACAAGGTAACTAACGACCCGGAGTACCTGAACGCTGCTTCATCGGCCTATTCACTTTCCATAGCCTTAATCGACCGGCTCAAAAAAACCTATCGATACGACGAAAGCAAACTCTTTATTTCCGGGCAAAGCAACACCATCTTTCAACAGGCATTACGGGTTGCGCATGATTTGTATACGCTTACCGGAAACGACACCAACCGTGAAAAAGCTTTTTATTATGCCGAAAAAACGAAATACTCCACTCTTCTCGAGGCTTACCGGGAGAACCTCCTAAGAAAAAATACCATCCCGGAAACCCTTTCAGAAAAACAGGCTACCTTACAAAAGTCACTCGAAAAAAATACAAGAAATCTTTATATTTATCGACAAAATACAACGGTTGACCAAGAGATTATCGACAAATACAATGCAACAATTTTTGATCTAAACCGAACCATCGACCATTTAAACGATTCGATCCGCACCAACTTTCCTGAATACTATTATGCCAACAGTTCACTCGCTGTAATTTCGATTGCCGACATTCAAAAAAAACTCCGGCGTAATCAGGTTCTTATGGAATACAGCCTGCAGGACTCCCTGCTCTTTATCTTTTTTATCAGTCAAAAAGAATTTCATCATACCATGGAAGTAATTGTTCCTGAATATATTGATTCACTGCGACAATCCGTTATCTCCGCTGAATTGGGAAACTACACAGGAAAAGAATATACCCGTTTTATTCATGCTTCGCACTACCTGTATACCAAATTCATCGCGCCATTCCATGATAAACTAAAAAATAAATCCATCATTCTGATTCCGGATTCCAAAGCAGGGTATATCCCATTCGACGCATTGATTACCACAAAACCAACCGCCGGGCGCATGGATTACCGGAATCTGAGCTACCTGATTAACACAAATACCATAAGTTACTCCTATTCATCGACGCTGCTATTTGAAAAAGAAACTAAACCCATATCTTTAAAAAAAATAAGGCTTCTTGCCTTTGCCCCCGATTATACACTGCTTCAAAATACACCGGTCAAGGATACCCTTCTGCATACCCTTATGCCAATTCCCGGTGCCAGGGAGGAGGTCGAAGGAATTTGTACCCTATACAACTGCGTTGCCCTAACCGAAGAAATGGCTACGGAACACAACTTTAAACAAAAAGCACCAGATTATGATATTCTACATCTGGCCATGCATACGCTCATTGACGAAGAAAATCCAGCCTATTCAAGGATTATTTTTTCTCCCACAAAACAGGATTCCACCAGCGACGGCCTTCTATTTACCAGTGAGCTTTTCACCTTGTCGCTGAATGCACGAATGGCTGTTTTAAGTGCTTGTCAAACAGGAGAAGGAAAAATAAGGGAAGGGGAAGGAATTCTTTCGCTGGCCAGAGGCTTTTTCTATGCTGGTGTTCCCAGTGTAATCATGACCTTGTGGCCGGTCGACGATATCAGTAGTGCCACCATTATAAACGCGTTTTACCGGCAATTAAAAAAGGGCCACAGAAAAGATAAGGCGCTACGGCAAGCGAAACTCGACTTTCTGGCAGCCAGCGACCCCGTAAAATCCCATCCAAGGTTTTGGTCAGGATATATCTCCATCGGTGACCAAAACCCTGTGGTTGCCCCACTTTGGGCTATAGGGTATCTGGCGTTGGCACTGCTTGCTGCGGGTAGTCTCGGTTGGTTTCTTCTGAGAAAGAAATAAATCATTTCTCGGCTGGATTCCGGTGACAAAAATTATTCGTGTATTTTTGCAGAAAAAAATTGTGATTTATCCCGAAAACTTTGAGGTAAAGACCGGATTCGACAAAATCCGCATCATGGTGGAAAACGCCTGTATCAGTGACGCCGGAGTTGCCGCCACCCAACGCATGAAAGCTTCTTTCGTGTACGATACCTTACTGCATAAACTTCGGGAAACGGAAGAATTCCGGAAAATTCTTCTGTTCGGGGAACCTTTCCCCTCACAAGACTATTTTGACCTGACAGACGATTTGACAGCACTTAAGCTGCCAGGAACGTTCCCGGAGGTGGAGATGCTCGGTTTTTTTAAGGCCTCACTGCTTACTCTGGCGGGGATATCCCATTTTTTTTCATCCGAAGAAAAAAACGAGCGGTTCCCCTTACTCTCCCAATTGAGTAAAAATTTATGGGTGGAGCCTGCCATCCTCCCAAAACTTGAAGGGTTAATCGACGAAAAAGGAATAATTCGGTCGAACGCATCAGAAAAACTCAGGGAGATCAGAAAAAAAATCGAGGGAAAACAAGCCGGAATAGGAAGCCGGATCCATAAAATCCTTGTGCAGGCCCGCCAGCAGGGATGGATAAAAGAAGATACAGAAGTCTCCATCAGAAATGGAAGGCCGGTT
The DNA here is from genome assembly GCA_009930445.1 of Bacteroidia bacterium. Lineage (GTDB taxonomy): Bacteria > Bacteroidota > Bacteroidia > Bacteroidales > BM520 > BM520. Next base: position 38,323 of record RZYD01000002.1, read on the forward strand.
CTTCCTGTTCCCGCAACCCACAAAAGAAGAATTAAAGGATGGATTCATGATCAATCGGCAACCGGGCAGACGGTCTACATTGAGCCAGCAGAAATCTTTGAAATCAATAATGAGATCCGCGAACTCGAGCTCGATGAACGTAGGGAAATCATTCGGATATTGATTGCTTTCGGAGATTATATCCGGCCTTATATCACAGGAATCATTCATGCTTACCGCTATTTGGGTGAATTTGATTTTATCCGGGCAAAAGCGAAAGTAGCCCTTGAAACTGCCAGCACAATGCCCATTCTCAGAAGGCGGCCTGTGATGAATATCCGCAATGCACGACATCCTCTTCTCTACCTTACCCTGAAAAAACAGCAACGTAAAGTCATTCCGCTCACACTAGAACTCTCTCATAACGAACGCATTCTTGTGATTTCCGGTCCGAATGCCGGCGGAAAATCAATTTGTCTGAAAACCATCGGCCTGCTTCAATATATGCTTCAATGTGGAATGCTAATTCCGGCCAATGAAAACTCTGAATTTGGAATATTCAGAAATATTCTCATTGATATCGGGGACGAACAATCACTTGAAAACGACCTGAGTACCTATACTTCCCACCTGCAGAACCTAAAGGTATTCCTTCGCAATGCCGACCGCCACACCCTTTTTTTAATCGATGAATTCGGCACCGGAACTGAGCCAAATCTTGGTGGAGCAATCGCCGAATCCACGCTCGAAACACTCAACAACCTTAAAGCCTGGGGCGTGGTAACAACACACTATGCCAACCTCAAACTCATGAGTGGAAAACATGAAGGTATTGTGAATGGTGCCATGCTTTTCGACAGCAAGAAGCTACAACCCCTATTTATGCTTCAAACAGGCAAACCAGGAAGTTCGTTTGCCTTTGAAATGGCAAGAAAAATTGGGTTCCCGGAAGAAATTCTGGAACTGGCAGGGAAAAAAACAGGAAAAAAACAACTTGATTTCGACCAGCAACTCCACCAAATGGAAATCGAAAAAAAAGACCTTACACAAAAACAGACCGAAGTTCAGCTGGCCGATGAATTACTGAAAGAAATTCTTGAAAAATATAAAACAAAAATCAAACTGCTCGAAGAACAACGAAAAAAGATACTTGAGGAGGCCCAACAAGAAGCCAAACAAATTATTGCCACAGCGAATTCACGTATTGAGCATACCATAAAAGAAATCAGGGAAGTACAGGCAGAGAAGGAAAAAACAAAAACCCTGCGCAAAAAGCTAACCGCTGAGGCTGCCCAGAGCCAAAAAAAACACCACCAGCAATTCATCCGTTTAAAAGAAGAATTAAAAGAAATCACAGTTGAAACCGGGGAAGAAATCCCCGTCCTTTTGCCCAAAGCTGGGGAAATCTTCAAAAAAGGAGATGCGGTAAAAATCAAAGGGCAAAAAGAATCAGGAGTCATCACCTCCATCCGGGGTAAAAAAGCTACCATTGAGTTTGAAAATATGCGAATACGTGCCGAACTGGATACCCTGGAAAAAGCCGAGCCACACCAAAAAGGGAGCCGATCGGTCAGGCTTACAACGGCTGCCAGCGGAAATATTATTCACGATCTCACGCTAAAAACCGCCAATTTCAGAATCAGCATTGATGTAAGAGGCCAAAGAGCAGAAGAAGCCCTTTCAACCCTTGAAAAATATATTGATGACGCCCTGTTATTGCGCATTCCGGAGATAAAAATCCTGCATGGTAAGGGAAACGGAATACTTCGGGAAGCCATCCGCAATTTTCTAAAATCCATGCCGGAAGTACAGAATTATAAAGACGAGGATCTGGAAAGAGGAGGCTCAGGCATCACGACTGTCCGTCTTCGTCTGTAATTCCTGCCGAAGTGCATAGGGCAATCGCTCCACAATCAGCGCATACGAATCGTCAATCCATTGGTATAATTCGGCATCAGCTATTGAACCATCAACCACAATCGTATTCCAATGCACCTTATTCATATGGTATCCGGGTTGAACCGCCGGGTATTGTTCACGTAAGGCCTGCGCTTTCTGAGGATCACACTTCAGGGCCAATTTAAAATCATCTTCGGTATCCGTTAGGGCAAACATTTTCCCCATCACTTTAAAAACCAGAGTCGTTTCATCGAAGGGAAAACACTCACTCACAGCGGGTTTTGCCAGACAATAATCTCTAAATTCTTCAATATTCATACAAACGATATTTGGTTACAGCTACAAAGATAAGCAAGACGGTGTAGTTAACCACCCCAAAAAGCAGTGCGTAAAACTAAAATACGTATCTTTGCCTTACTTTGGTAAAAAGTGTTTATTATGGACGAAACAAACAACACAAACACAAACCCTAAGCAACGAAATTCTGAACTCAGCAAGTCGAAAAACATACTTAAGTTACGAAAAAAAATTGCATTACAGGGAGGCGGCACTCAAGCAATTGAGAAGCAAAAGGCCATTGGAAAAATGACAGCAAGGGAAAGGATACTTGCCCTGGTTGACCCTAACTCATTCCATGAATATGACCTTTTCGTGCAGCATGCCGGAAGGGATTTCGATATGGATAAAAAGTTTCTTCCCGGAGATGGAGTCATCACGGGAACAGGAACCATAAATAACCACCCGGTATGTATCTTTGCTCAGGATTTTACAGTTGCAGGCGGATCGCTGGGTTATATGCATGCCAAGAAGATTACAAAAATCATGGATCATGCCATGAAACTGCAGGTTCCACTAATTGGGATTAACGATTCAGGGGGAGCAAGGATTCAGGAAGGAGTTAATTCTCTGGCTGGTTATGGTGAAATTTTCTACCGTAACACTCAGGCTTCCGGAGTCATCCCTCAAATTTCAGTAATACTCGGCCCCTGCGCTGGCGGTGCAGTATACAGCCCTGCCCTGACTGACTTTGTCTTCGTGGTAGATAAGAT
>RZYD01000410.1 GCA_009930445.1 Bacteroidia bacterium
AGCATCCTGTGCTCCGAGAGCATCAACCAAAAACTGATCAGCAGCATTGATATCCACATCAGCAGTACCAGTATAGAGCTGTAAATCGCCTGTACTTACGGTGAAGTTTGAGGTGTTTTCGGCATCAAAACTGATATAATCAGTAGCATCACCGGTAATAATCGGTGAATCCATATCAATCTGAAGGAAGCCATCCACATCAACGATACCTGCTATGGCAGTAATCTCAACGTTTGTTTGACCATCAATATCCACATCAGCAGTATTAGTTATCAGCTGCAAATCTCCTGAACTTACGGTAAAGTTTGAAGTGCTTACTGCGTCAAAACTGATCGACTGAGAAGCATCACCATAGATATTCTCAGCATCCATATCAATGTCGCTATCAGACAAAATTGTAGTATTGCCAAAAGAATGGGTATTTATCGTATTACTTCCCAGATTAATTTCCTGAGTAAACCCTGCATTATGATCATATTGACCGATGTTTATAATGCGCTCGCCTTCATCGTATCCTACATGAATATTCCCATTCGTATTATCGGTACCGATACCCACAGCCATGTTCGTTCCTTTGGCTGCGTCAACACCATTTATATAGACGGTATTGGCGTCGACGTAAATATCTTTTGCGGCCTGAATATCAATACCCCCCACGACAGCGTTCACACTGATGGCGGCTGTAGGACGGGTATTTTCATCGATCGTCTGGACGCCAAGTTGTGCGTTACCACTGTTTACAGAAGAAACGAGCCCGATATAACCGTTTACATCAGCCATTATGCCATTATTCGATGCGGAAGAATAGCCCTCTCCATCATGGATCAGAAATTCACCGTCATTGACATCAATGGTGGTTTGATCGAGGAAGCTATGTCCATTGACATAAAAATCCTTATAAATATATCCTCCGCCATTTACTTTAAACGCAGCATCACCAATCAGATGATTCGGGCTTTCACCGGCGTTCATGGTTTTTGTTACCGTAGTAATGGCATTCAGGTTCAATATATCTGTGTCGAATTCACCGTAAATCAGTGCTACATCGCGGCCATTGGTAAGGTTTGCACCCCGGTCGTTGGCGATATATAATTTATTGGAACCAGTTTCCCAGTATCCGGCTTCATTCCCGATGAAAGTATTCTGAATCCCGTCGGTATTGGTATATCCGGCCTGGAACCCGATAAAAGCATTGCGGTAACCGGAGGTGGTATTGTAACCGGCCAGGTTACCAATATAGGTATTCGCTTCTCCGGTTGACATCTGGTAACCCACATTCGCACCAATCAGCACGTTACTTGAACCACTGGCGGAGTTATAACCGGCGTTTATACCTATATAGGTATTGTTACTTCCATCCGAGCTGCTAAAACCGCTTCGGGCACCAATGAAGGTGTTCCCGCTGTTAAGCTGCGAGGCGCGGCCACTGGCTGCACCTATAAAAGTATTTTCACTTCCATGTGCATTCAATAAACCGGCTTCATTACCAATATACAGGTTATTTGAACCCGTAGTGTTGGCTTTCCCCGCTGAATTACCAATAAAGAGGTTATTAATACCGGAAGTAGTGTTATGCCCTGCGAAAGAGCCCACAAAAGTATTTTTCCCTTCCGCGTTCAACTGATTGATTCCACTGCCTTCGCCAATGGCCAGGCTTTTACCCATTACTTCAAGCACTCCTTTTTGCGGAATCCGCAACACTTCAATACCACTCTGGAAAATATGAATTTTATCCTCGTCTGGGGTAGCCTCAACGGTAACATAGGTATCCTGATCATCATCAAAGATCCAGTGACTATTCTGGTCGATCAGATTAAAGTTACTTTCAATATCCGAAGCATTGGCGGCGATCAAAACCGTATTGGTTTGAATCAAACCCAGGTTAGCCGTAATGTTGTCCGCATTGGTTTTAATCTGAGCATCGAGGAGTTCATCGGCATTGTAAAGACTTGTTGCTGTACTTATGTAGTTCAATGATTTAGTAATTCCGCCGGGATATGTTCCGTCCGGATTTAATCCGGCACCCTGTTGCGTAACATCCAGCTCATCCTGCACATTTTGAATATCGGACGCATTTTGGGCAATGGCTAAGACATTGACTGCAATATCGCTGGCATTATCTGCAATAAGGCCTGCATTAACTGCGATTGTAGCTGAATTAGTAGCAATATTCAATGCATTCACTTCAATCGCCATTTCATTCGTATAGATGGCTTCATCCAGCAATAAATCAGCATCATAAAGACTGGAGGCAGTATTCAGGTAATGGGAGCCCGTTTTAACGAGAATCCCCGGATAAAAACCGTCATCGGTCAGTCCGGCACCCGCCTGCGTATTATCCAGTTCATACCGAACATCAATAATTGCATCAGAATTTATGGCAATATTGTTGGCATTAATGCCAATGGCCGTTTCATTGAGATAAATCGCCTGATCGAACAATTCATC
>RZYD01000411.1 GCA_009930445.1 Bacteroidia bacterium
CCAAAAAATGCGGGAGGGCTTGTTGCGATGGTTATGGTGGTGTTTTTCAAGGGGTTGCGGTTGACAGAAAAGTTTCCACCCTTTAAAAGTATTTAAACCCTTTTAAAGGGTAACCCGGTAAAAAAAGTATTATAAAAAATCGAAACCCTTTTTATAAATATTTTAAATGTCTTTTCACCCTTTTGAAGGATGAAAGTTTATCAGGAAACTGGCCATCGACCAGACCCTAGCTTTGAAAACTCATGTTTCTTTTCCCCTTGGGTTTTTCGGGTTGGGTTTCATTTTGGTTGATCTGTTGATATTATTTGAGATTTTAAAACAGACAATAGATTCTCCCTGTTGAATTTATCTGAATGGTGCCATATGGCTATACTGCTTTATAGTCCGAAAATAAGTAAGGAACCCGTTTCACTATGCCCTTGATCGATTTTGATGTCTATCTCTCCGAAAGGATATCTTTTGAAAGTCAGGTCTCCTGAATTTATTTATTTGTATTGTTTTAACTCTCAAAGACATAATTGTATGTGATTTTTTGGCTTTCCATTGGGGTGTCCTGGCGAAAACATTTTTTTACGTACATGTTTGTCCGTATGAATAAAAATTCAGGAGGCATCGTCAGTGTGCAAATATTGATAAGAGCAAGAGCCGTTACCATGTTGTTAAAACGATTGGCAACAGTTCTGATATTTTTGAGATTGAATCATATAGTCGTCACAGGGAACAAGGCATTTCCAGCGATTTGACAGAAAGACTTCTTTGCGGAGCTGAAAAAACTTTTTAAGAAAAGCAGGTTTCGAAACCGTTGCTTTTAATGTTGAGCGAAATCTTCTCTATTGTTTGATGAAAATTTTTTGGGAAATTTTTAGGGTATCCCGGTGCAGAATTCTGGGAAATAATGCTTCACCAGCTAACAGGTTTAATAATTGCTGCCCAGCCACCTCCAGCTACCATATTAATATTTACAGTATCGCCGTTAGCGATTTGCTTTTTTAAGATTCTGAAATCCTCGGCAGTACGATGTGCATTGTAGCCGTCAGCGAAGATAGTGATCTCAAAGTTTCCTCCTGGAAGAAAACCTGTGCCAAGAGAAAATTCGCGCGCTTCTTCATCGGTAATAGCGCCCAGATACCAGTTTTGCTCTTTTTTTCGTGCCACTAAGAGGTATTCACCCACTACTGCTTCCTTTACGATGGTGGTATCCCAGGTTACAGGGATTTGGGACATAAAATCTGTCGTTTCAGGATTCCTGAGGTAATTGGTGGGGTTATCACAGAACATCTGTAGTCCGCTTTCAAAGATCACATAGAGTGCTACCTGGTGTGCCCTGGTTCCCTGACTGATGGGACGGGTCCAGCTGATAAAGAAGTTTTTTAATCCGCCGTTGCGCATGGCTCCGGGGGTGTAGTCCATAGGTCCGGCAAGCTGACGCGTAAACGGGAGTGTAGCATCGTGGTGTGGTGTAATATCAAACGACCACTTGGCATTTTCCAGCCCTTTGACACCTTCATAGCTTAGCACATTAGGATATTTTGCGCGCAGTCCTGAAGGCTTAAAAGCCCCATGAAAGTCTACCAGCAATTGCCGTTTCGCTGCTTCGTTTGCGATCAGCTCATAATATTCCACCATCCATTGGTCGGCGCGTTGCATAAAGTCTACCTTTATACCTTTAATGCCCATTTTCTGAAATTCGTCGAGGATTTCCAATTGCTTAAAAAGCGGTTTCCAAAGCACCCAAAGAATTACACCTACGTTTTTTTCTTTTCCATAACGGATGATCTCTTCCAGATCAATCTCAGGGATTACCTTGTATAGGTCAGTGGTGTTAGACCAGCCTTCATCGAGGATGATGTATTCAAGGCCGTATTGCGAAGCAAAATCGATATAGTATTTATAGGTTTGCGTGTTAATTCCTGCCTCGAAATCCACATTGTAGATATTCCATGCATTCCACCAGTCCCATGCCACACGGCCGGGTTTTACCCATTCGAAGTTTTGTGATTTCCCTTTGCGGGAAAGTGTATATACAAGGTCATTTGTAATCAGCTCGTCATCTGTTTCTGCTATCATCATCACACGCCAGGGAAAGGATCTCTTCCCTGTTGTACGGGCGATATAATCTGCTTCCCTGGCAATCTCTTCATTGCGGTCGCTGTCTTTTTTATTTTTTGCTTTGAGTACAAAGGATGGAAATTTTTCACTGAAGCCGTTTCCACTGCTGTTGCCTTCTAAAAAGAGGCATGGGTAGTTGTAAAGGTCGGCCTCAGTGATAGCAATTTTAGTCCCGTTGCGTAAGGAAGTCAATACAGGGAGCGAGCAAAAACGATCAGGGGAGATACTGTCGATGAGTGTCTCCACATAGCGGCGTTCATAGTGTGAAATGAGGGATGATTCTTCAGGGAACCATACCTTTCCGGCAGAAGGGAACTCAAATGTGGTGATTTCATTC
>RZYD01000048.1 GCA_009930445.1 Bacteroidia bacterium
ATATAGTAGTGATCGAGATAGGCATTTGCTTTTTGAATATAACCTTCATGAATGGCTTCGCGAATTTTAGTTGAGCTTACCGTTTCGTTTTGAATGTCCTGCTCCGGAATCTCTTCCACCTCAAAGTTATACTTTTTCCCCAGGGCCAGCAGATGGTCCAGGTCACCCTCCCGGTTGCGTCCGAAATGATGATTAAATCCAATCACGACCTTGCGAACGCCTAATTTCTGCACCAGATATTTTTCCACAAATGCATTCGAAGTGGTCTGGGCAAACGCTTTTGTGAATTGCATAATGATCACATTATTGAGTCCGGTTTGTCGTAAAAGTTCAATTTTTTCTTCTTGCGAGGCGATGAGCTGCAGGTTTCTATATTCGGGGTACAGCACCTTGCGGGGATGAGGAAAAAAGGTAATAAGTACCGATTCCCCATTCACTTCTCTGGCCAGGGTATTGATACGTTTTAAGATCATTTTATGCCCCACATGTACCCCGTCAAAGGATCCAGTGGTGACCACAGGATTTATTATTTGCCTTCCGGCCTCTTCAATAGAAGTAAAAACGCGCATTGGCTTATTCGTTTTAATTTTGTTTTATAAAATAGGCGACTTTCTCCATTGAAGTGACCATATCGTATTCTTCGAGGTAAATGTTATCGGGAACATGCAGGGCTTTGGGCGTAAAATTCATAATGCCTTTGACTCCGCTCATGGCCAGCACTTCCACGATGTCAGGGCTTTGATTTGCAGGTACGGTCAGGATGGCCAGCCTGATTCCCTGGGCTTTTATCACTTCCTCCAGCCTGTCGACAGGATAGCACTGTACCCCGCCAAAAACCCGGTTGGTTTTCTGCGGGTCAATGTCAAAAGCGGCAATAATGGAAAGTTTTGCCCTTTTTCCATTAAAATAGGTTAAAATTGAACTGCCCAGATTACCAAGTCCAATAATCGCGGCTTTTTGCCCTTCCGGAGTATCCAGAATATTTCCGATCAGCGAAATCAGATCTTTTATATCGTATCCTTTTCTTAAGGTTCCGCTGTAGCCTATGAGCATAATATCACGGCGAACCTGTACCGGAGTGATTTGTAAAAGATTAGCCAGCTCGTGAGAAAAAATATGCTGTTTCCCTGCTGAAATTGTATTATAGAGTACGCGCCGGTATTTACACAGCCGTTCCACGGTTTTTTCGGGTAATGTTATCATTGATTGGTTTTCTTTTCAATTTGATTTTGAACGGGAAGCTCGACGGTAAAGCGGGTTCCTTTGCCTGGCTCCGATGATACGTTAATTTTCCCGTCGTACTGCGTGACTATTTTCTTTACAATGCTTAACCCAAGACCACTTCCGGAGATTTTTCGTGTGGATTCATTCTTAATTCTTACAAAGTCATCAAAGATAATGGGGGTCTCTTCTTCCTGCATGCCTATCCCCGTATCTTCCACTGAAATAATAATATTCTCTTTTTCCCGAACAAGACTGCACCATACACTTCCTTTATCCCGGTTATATTTTACTGCATTGGAAATCAAATTATTAAAGATAATTTCGAGCTCTGTGCAATCGGCAAACATGGGAAATTTTTCCTCGGCTTCCAGGGTAATGGTAATATCCTTCTGGATAGCCAGTGGCTGCATGGTGTCGATGGCATTTTGAGCGATTTTTTTTAGGTCACAAACCTTAATGGAGCGTTTTTTGTCTCCGGTTTCAATACGGGTCAGATCCAGCATATCCAGGATTAACGACCGCATTCCATTGATGCGCTCAATCGATCGGTCAACGATTTGTTCATAATCGCTGATTTGCTCGCCTAACTGATGCCCTTTGAGCATGGCCAGATAACCTTCCACTGCGTTTATCGGGGCTTTTAATTCGTGCGATAGCACCGAGAGAAATTGAAAACGGATATGCTTCCCTTCATCCCCCATCTGACGGGTCATTCGTTTGAGAAAGATACGTTTGGTGATGTTTTCAACCGATGAGCGCAATTCCTGGGGTGTGAAAGGTTTGGGAATAAAGTCGTGTGCTCCGTCACGGGTGGCTTTTACTGCCAGGTCGAGCGAAGCATAGCTTGTAATCATTACCACAATAATATTGTAGTTGCGTTTTTTTACGTACTCCAGCACTTCAATTCCTTGTATTCCGGGAAGTTTATTGTCGAGCAGGATGATATCGGGCATTTCTGCTTCTATGATTTCAATCCCTTTTTCTCCGGTTTCCGCTTCCAGAATCAAAAAGTCGATGTGCTCATCCATAAAGGGATAATCGACCGAAAAATTACGCATGATGCGTGCTACGCCTGAGCGGATTCCCGGTTCATCATCAACAACCAGAATTTTTAAAACAGCCATATTATTCGGTATTTAATAAGCGGTTAATTTGCAGCAGCAACTGATCGGAACGGATACCTTTATCCAGCATGATATCGGCATGGATCCATTCCCTGTCCGCATCTGAATTCAGATCGAAGGTCATGCCGGTCTCTGCGGATACTGCGGTAGAAATAATTACCGGAACATCGGGATATTTTCGTTTAATTTTATAACTGAGAACAAATCCACTGTCTTCCCTTTCCATCATTAAATCAAGAATGGCCAGGTCGGGGCGGGTTGTTTCGATAATCGATTCAGCTTCCTTCTGATTTTCCGCGGTAATGGTTTCAAAACCAAACTGTTCGATTTTTATTTTTAATTGAAACAGATAATCAATATCATCATCAACAAGCAGAATAATTTTCTTCTTTTTCATCTGTTATAAATTTTAATTCATTCCATACCGGGGAATCGTGATCGTAAACGTTGTGCCTGTTTCTCCTTTATCCGGATCAGAGTTGGATTCAACATGGATCTGGCCGCGGTGCATTTTGACAATTCCATAAACTAAGGGCAATCCCAGGCCGGTTCCTTTTCCTATGGTTTTTGTCGTAAAAAAAGGAGTAAATATTTTTTCCATATTTTCGGGCGATATGCCGCTGCCGGTGTCTGTAATTTTATAATAAACGGAATCTTTTGAATCCGTAAGTTCTATTTTTAATAAGGCGTTTTTTGTATTTTCCATCGATTCGATGGCATTTTTTTCCAGATTGGTCAGTACCTGCATCCATTGATCCCTGTCGATCATTGCTGATTTATCGGTTAATCTGGGTTCGAACGAAATCTTAACGTGGCCTGAGTTCAAAATGGAGTTAAGGCTGCGACGCGTAAACTCTTCGATATCTGTTTCAATGAGGTTTACCTGATTTTTTCTGGCGAAGTTGAGCAAACCACCCACAATTTTTTTGCACCGTGCCGCCTGCTCAACAATAAGGTCCAGATCTTTTGCCAATTCGCTCTTTTCGCCCAGTTCTTCCTTCAGAATATTGGAATACATCGTTATTACACCCAGCGGATTATTTAACTCATGGGCAATGCCAGCTGATAGTTGGCCCATATTGGCCAGTTTTTCCGACTGTTTTAGCGCCTGTTGCGCATTGGCGAGTTCCTGATGTGAATTATTCAGATCCTTGATGGTATAATGCAGTTCTTCGATGGTGTAGGGGAGGCACATTTCAGTTTCTGCCAGCCCCTGGATAATCGCTACCGCATGCTCCTCGCAAGTATCATAACCGCATGCTCCGCAGTTTAGATGGTCCTCTTTCTTGTATTTTCCCATGGTAACCAGTGTTTGATCGATCTCTTTCTGGCTGGGTTTCTCCAACCTTCGATCGACTTTTTTAAAGTGCTGCGACAGGTCAATATCGGCACAAAAGGCAATATCCTTCTGCCATTGCGCCTGATCGATATGTTTTATCTTTTCTTTTACATAATTGGTTACCAGTGTTCTTCGTCTGAATCGTTGGCCACCGGATGACATTCCCGGGCCAAGAATACATCCTTCACAGCACAACAACTCCAGGTGTGTATCAGAAATCAATCCTGTTTCGAATTCTTTTATGGCCTCCCTGAAATTTACTCTGCCCTCAGCCACTACAATATTGCCTTCTGTTAAGTCTTCCGAACGATTCGTGGTTTGCAGTAAGCCACGGCTGATGGGGAAGATTGCACCTTTGCCGGCTAAAGGAGGGTCAAAAGCACTGGGCGTGGTTTGCTGAGCATTGATGTTCCTCATTTTAAACATTTTTCTCAGTTCCTGGAAAGTGAGAACCGAGTCCACTTCATTCGATTCGGCTTTTTTTGCTACGCAGGGTCCTATGAACACAATTTGCAGATCGTTGCCATATTTTTTTTTCATTACCCGGGTCATTGCCACCATGGGGGAAACGATTTTTGCCAACGAATCGACAAGATCAGGATGGTAATGTTCAATATAATATACAATAGCAGGACAATCGGATGAAATTGTTGGTGCGGCGGTTGTATCTTTTAATATGGCATCGTACTGCATGGCAACAATATCGGCTCCGAAGCCCACTTCTGCCACATAATCAAAACCCAGGGCACGTACCATACCTACAAGTTGTTTGTAATCAGATAATTCAGAAAATTCAGCCGGGAAGGAAGGCGCAATGATAGCCGCTACTTTTTTATCCGAAGCGAGAAAAGAAAATGCCTCCCCGGTGTTGTCGAGAAAAACTTTGGCATTTTGACTACACACCTTCACGCAATTACCACAACCAATACAACGCTGGTCAATCACCTCTGCCTGGCCGTTTAATATCCGTATGGCTTTTACCGGACACTCCCTGACACAGGTGTAACATACCCTGCAACGGTCTTTCACAGTAAATACAAGTTGTTTTCTATAGGCTGGCATAGCGTGTTCTTTATAATAATGCATCACGTTGTTTAAATACCGGTGTTAATATGGATGTGTCCGGTTTGTTTTGTTCCCATTTCTTGACAGCAGGATTTTGGATGGGGATTTTCAGACTGCTTTTCTCGTCGAGCTCAAAAAGGCTTTTCGTCCTTGCTTTGATAAAGGATTCATTATTTTTATGTATGGGTTGGCCACCGCCATTGACACACCCATCGGGGCAGGCCATAATCTCGATATAATCAGGAGGTTGCTTCATTGAAGGCAGCGATCGGAGATACGCCCCGGCTGTTGCCATTCCATGGATGGCAACAAAATGATAAGACTTGTCATTGATTTCAAAAGTGTATTCCTTAATCGGTTTTGACGCCCTTAGTTTTTGTATTCTGGCACTTATCAACGCTGATTTTTCCTGCATCGCCAGCATACTTCGGATGATGGCTTCTGATTCACCCCCGGGAGATCCGAAAAGTAATCCGGCGCCACTTACGGTACTGTAGGGGTCATTGGGAAGTTCCGGTTCCAAATGCTCAATATCGATCCCGTGCAGGCGAATAAAACGTACCAGTTCGCGTGTGGTCAGCGCAGCATCGATGACCTGTTGGTTGTTTATGGCATTGCACGCGCGCGCCAGTTCGGCTTTTTTTGCCATACAGGGTGTAATTGCCACGGTGAAGGTTTTTTCCCCCGACGCGGTGTAATCTCTGCCTATCGTGGCTCCGATGATTTCCATCGGTGACTTGATGGGTGCGAGATAGGTGAGGTGTGATGGGAAATACTCCTCTGCATATTTTACCCATGCCGGACAACTGGTTGAAATAACTGGTTTGCGGTTGGCCTGCAGGAGATAACGTGCCATTTCGTGTGCGTAAATATCGTTACCGAGGTTATAATTGTAAAGAATGTCAACCCCGATTTTGCGTAAGGCTGCCACCAGAATATTGGTTAGGTTTTTTCCGGCCTTAACACCGAATTTTTCAGCCACGCTGATTCCGGTAGTGGCGTCTATCAGGGCAATTACTTTGGTGTCCTTGTCGTAAAGCGCTTTATGCACACTGTCGGTATCGTCGCGTTCATACAAAGCCCCGGTGGGACAGGCGACGACACATTGTCCGCAGTCGATGCAGTTACTAATGTTCATGGGCTTGTCGAGCGTGGTGCCAATATACATGGAGTTGCCTCTGCGCATATATTCCAAAGTACTGACTCCAATAACTTCATCACAGATCCGGATACAGCGGCCACAGAGAATGCATTTGGCCGGGTCACGGGTGATGCTGTACGATGATTTATCAATCGTGGCCGGATGCGACCGGGAAGGATATTTTCGTTCTCTGATATTGAGCTCCTCGGCATAACGTTGTAACTCACAGTTTCCGTTACGCACACAATAAAAGCAATCGTCGGGGTGGCTGGCCAAAAGCAGTTCAATGACCGCCTTGCGGGCCTGAATAACGCGTGGACTGTGCGTTTGAATTTTCATCCAGTCTTCTACAGGGTGGCTGCACGAGGGTATTAACCCGGGGTATCCTTCCACTTCCACCACACACATTCGACAGGCCCCGGTGGGAAGTTTTCCGGCCATATAGCATAAGGTGGGCACCTGAATCCCATTGCGCTGTAACGCCTGCAGGATAGTTTCACCCTTGTGCGCTTTAATGGGAATATTGTTCACTTCAATCGTAAAATGCATACCGGTAATTATTTTTGATAAATAGCAACAAACTTGCAGGTGTCGTAACATACCCCGCACCCAATACATTTTTCTTCTACAATGAAATGTGGTTTTCTGGGCGATCCGATGATGGCCTGTGTAGGGCATTTCGATGCACAGGCATGACAGCCGGTACATTTTTCCACATCAATATAAAATGTTTTTAACTCTTTACATACATTGGCGCGGCATTGCCGGTCGTAAATATGTTCTTCAATTTCGGTGTGGTAATACTTCAGAATGGAAAGCACCGTATTGGGTGCGTATTTTCCGAGTCCGCATAGCGAAGTGTCACGGATTACCTCGGCCAGTCGCCCCAGTTGCATAATGCCCTTGAACCGGCGTAGCGTATCATGCCCGCTTTGCACGGCAGGCTTTTGAGTAATCATTTCCAGTATTTCATACATCCTTTTCGAACCTTCACGGCAAGGGATGCATTTTCCACAACTCTCCCTACGGATAAACGAAGCAAAATACATGGCCATATCTACCATGCATGTATCTTCATCCATCACCACCAAACCGCCACTCCCCATAGTAAAGCCGGCTTTTTCCAGCGTTTTAAAATCGATGGGTGTGTCGAGTAAATCCTCATGAATGCAATACCCTAACGGACCACCGATCAGCAACGATTTAAAATTTTTATCGCCGGGCATTCCTCCACAGCATCCAAAAATAATTTCCCGGAACGTAGTTCCCAGCGGAATTTCCACCAATCCGGTGAAACGTACTTTCCCTGATACGGTAAAAATTTTTGTCCCTTTGCTGTGTTGTGTCCCGATTTTTGAAAACCATTGGGGCCCGAATTCAAAAATCGTCGGAATACTGGCCAGCGTTTCTGCGTTGTTTACAATCGTTGGCTTTCCGAAAAGACCGACGGTCGAAGGATACGGCGGTTTATGTCGGGGCATTCCCCGGTTTCCCTCAATGCTGCTGATTAGTGCCGTTTCTTCACCGCAAATAAATGCACCGGCTCCTTTCACAACTTTTATGTGGAGTGAATAACCGCTGTTAAAAATGTTGTTCCCGATTATCCCATTGGCATCGGCTTGTATAAGGGCTTTTTCCAGCCGGTCGATGGCCAGGTGATATTCATTTTTGATATAGAGATAAGCTGTTTTTGCCCCAATGGCATAACTGGCAATGGCAATTCCTTCAATAATCCGGTGGGGGATACCCTCCAGCAAAGTGCGGTCCATAAAGGCTCCGGGGTCACTCTCGTCGGCATTACAGATCAAAAATTTTTCATCGGCCGCTGTGGTTAATGTTATTTTCCATTTTTCACCCACCGGAAAACCACTCCCTGACCGCCCGCGTAATCCGCTCATCTCCACCAAATCACAAACTACGTCCGGGGTGTAATTACTGATGGCTTTTAAAAATGGGGTATAACCACCGAAGGCAATATATTCATCAATATTTACCGGATCAATGTGGCCGCAATTTTTGAGTATCAGGCGGTTTTGCCGGACAAAAAACGGATGTTCGTGCATGAACGGAACGTTTTCGTACGCTTCGTGCAAGGGGTTTTTATATTGTCCTGCCGCATATTCAGGCAGAATTTCTTTGTTTAAAACGGCATCGAGGATTGTTGGGACTGTTTCGCTGGTCACACATTTAAAACAAACCCGTGAATAGCCCGGAAGCTGAACTTCCATCACCGGAGAAAAAGAGGAAATACCCATATTTCCGGTTTCAATAACTTTTGCTTCAATACCTCGTTCGTTCAGGTATTTATATACGGCTTCCAGCGTTTTTTTTGCTCCGGCAACGATGCCAGAAGTATCCATCGCGATAAAAATATGCAGTTTCTCAATGGTGTCGCGCCGCAGACAAGCGACCTGTTTCCGGAGGTCTTTCGGGAGCTGGTCGGCCGGCCAGGCAAAATATTGCGCGGCAAAAGGGGGCATTTGCATATCATTTTCAACAGCCATCATACGTTGAGTTTGTTTTTTTCTTTTTGCAGGATTTCTTTAATATCGTCTTTTTTAACCAACGGGTAGAATGTGCCATTAACCTCTATCACCGGCGCCAGGCTGCATGCTCCGATACAACCTGCAATTTCCAGACTGTACCTTCCGTCTTTGGATACTTCTCCGGGCGCAATTCTGAGCTCTTTTTCCAACGCCTTCAATACACTGGAGGCCCCCATAACATGACAGGCTGTTCCCTGGCATATTCTGACATGTATCCGGCCGCATCGTGTAAAACGAAATTGGTCATAAAATGTGGCTACACCATACACTTTACTGGTCGGTATGCCAATGTAATCCGCCACTGGCGCTATAGCTTCCTCCGGAATAAAACCAAGCTGCTCCTGAATTCCCTGTAAAACCGGGATCAGTGCATCTCTTTTTCCTTGTGGATAATGTTTCAGAATGGTGCTAATCTCTTCTTTCATTGCGGAATAACCTTTGTATTTGCTATGTAATCCTTACAAAAATACTCTTTTTTTGCCGATTTCCAATTTTTAATTGTGAAAATGATAACAATGTGAAATGCTTAACAGAGTAAATGATAAAATTGTTATATATTTGTACGTTGAAATGGTATAAGGATGAAAAAAACCGAAATCGTAATTTGCCTTGGCAGTTCCTGTTTTAGCAGAGGGAATAAGATGACGATTAAAGTAATACAGGATTACCTTACCGAGAATAATTTGAAAGACAAAATTTATTTTCATGGTGCACATTGCCTGGGAAAATGTGACAAGGGTCCTTTGTTGCAAATCGGCGGAAAAACCTATGAAAATATCACTTCCGACAACGTAGTGCATTTACTGAATTCAATCTTTGGAGAGAAATAGCATGGCAGACGCTCAACAACCCGATCAACTGTTTCGCATTATTCCTGAAAAATGCACCCGCTGTTATGCGTGTCTGCGCGATTGCCCGGTCAATGCCATCGTGGTTAAAAAGGGTTCCGATATTCCTGAAATTCTGGATTCACGCTGTATCGGGTGTGGCAACTGTTTTCATGTTTGTGGTTTTGATGCCGTTGTTTACCGAAGCTCAACGGCAGAAGTGACTGAATTGCTCCGGCAGGAAGCACCGGTGATTGCCCTCCTGGGGCCTTCCATTGCTGCCGAGTTTGTGGACATCTCCGATTACCGTAAACTGGTTGCTATGATCCGGGCACTCGGTTTTGCCTGGGTGCAGGATGTCTCCTTTGGTGTCGACCTTGTGGCGGGTGGATATGCGAATCTGGCCTCCGATTTTAAAGGAAAATATTACCTTTTCTCCAATTGCCCCGTCGTGGTTAATTTGTTGCAAAAGTATTATCCCGACCTGCTCGTCAATGCTGCTCCTTTAGTTTCACCCCCAGTGGCTGCCGCGGGTGTCGTTAGAAAAAAATATGGCCCTGAATGTAAAGTCGTTTACATCGGTCCCTGTATTGCCTCAAAGGATGAAATACGCAATTACCATGGTTCCCGGGCTATCGATGCCAATATTACCTTTTTGGAATTACGCCAATTGTTCGAAAAAAATGCTATCGACGAAAAAAATTATGAATATGCCGAATTTGATGCCCCGCTGGGCTATAAGGGCGCGCTGTATCCCATTACCAACGGAATATTGCAGTCGGGCCCGATGGACGAAAGCCTGCTCTCGGGCAATGTGATCTCGGCCGACGGGCATGATGATGTGTTGGAAGCCATTAAAATGTTCCGTAGCCACAGTCAGGAAATAAAACACCATTTTAACCTTTTTTTCTGTGAAGGATGTATGATGGGGCCTGGAATGACCAAAGGCGGTGAAAAGTTTTATCGCATGGCGATGATTACTGATTTTGCCAGCCGACTGCTGAAAGATTTTAATTACGACCGCTGGTCGAAGGAAGTCGATGAATACCGTACGATTACGCTAAGCCGCTCTTTTACGGCCGATGATCAGCGTATCGTGCCCCCGTCGGAAGAAAAAATTAACCAGGTGCTTACCCTGATCGGGAAATCGGATAGCCGATACGACTCCGGATGCCGTATGTGTGGTTTTCACTCTTGTCGCGAGTTTGCTGTTATGGTAGCCAATGGATTGGCAAAACCGGAGATGTGCATCGAATATACTTTGCGTACCCGTCAGGAATATATTAATACGCTCAAAAATACCAACGAAAAATTGTCACGCGATCATAAATTGCTGGCGGAGGAAACCAAGGAGGCCAAACGTTCGATGCTTTCCGCCCGTGAATCCGCTGATCGTGCCGCTGCCATTCTGGCGCGCATGAATTCCGGTGTGGTCATTGTGGATTCTCATTTTAAAATTATTGAATCCAATGCAGCCTTTATCGCCATGCTTGGCGAAGAGGTACGTGAAATTGCAGAAATTATTCCCGGCCTTGCGGGTGCCGACCTGAAAACGCTCTTGCCCTATGCATTTTATAATGTTTTTAATTTTATTTTTGAGCAGGATCAGCCCGTGCTGAATAAAGATATCGAAATGGAGAACGGGCTCCTGAATGTTACCGCATTTCCTATCCGCAGCGGCAAAATCGCCGGAGCTATTGTACGTGATATGTTTCTGCCCGAGGTGCAAAAAGAGGAAGTCATTAACCGCATGAATGAAGTTATCGACGAAAATCTGACAATGGTACAGCAAATTGGATTTCTCCTGGGTGAAGGAGCTTCCAAAACCGAAAAAATGCTTAACTCTATTATACAATCCTATAAATCGAAACAATAATAGCAGGGGGCACCGTGGAGAAAGATTTTTATATTGAGGTATTTTGTCAGCAACGGAACCACGACGGCGAGCGAATCTGTGGCGATGTCTTCCTGAAAAAACGGATCAAAGAGGAAAATCGTACCATTGTTGTCCTTTCCGATGGAATGGGACATGGCGTTAAAGCCAATCTGCTGGCTACCCTCACGGCAACCATGGCGCTGAATTTTACTCAGGAGCATAAGGAGGTGGAAAAAATTGCGGATACGATTATGAATACACTTCCCGTATGCAGCGAACGCAAAATCAGTTATTCAACGTTCACTATTGTGGATATTGAACATAATGGTGAAATTCGCATTCTGGAATATGACAATCCGAAAACAACGCTCCTGCGCGGCTTTAGGCCTTTGCCGGTTCAATGGGAGCGCATTGTTATGGAAACGGAGAAAAATAAAGGGAAAGTACTCCGGACTTGCCG
>RZYD01000049.1 GCA_009930445.1 Bacteroidia bacterium
GAGATTCTGGCACTCATTCCGCCACCAGCAGAGAAAACAGAAGAACAGAACAGCATTCTTTCTGAGGATCGTTGCCTGATTCTTGAAACTGTGCCCAACCCGGCATCCAATTTTACAAGAGTTAAATACCAAATTAGCGAAGATGCCGACATATCGCTATTCCTTTACGATAATCAGGGAAAACGAATAAAAACTATTCCTGCAGGAACACAATCAAAGGGTATTAACTTTATCAAAATAGAGACCTCTGACCTGCCGGAAGGCATGTATTTCTATACAATTCTACTGGATGGAATTGCTTCAGCGAAAGAAAAATTGTTGATTGTAAAGTAAAATGTTGCTAAACAAACCGGAAAGTATTATTTTAGTTGCTAATACAATAATGGGTTCAGATGGGCGTTTAATTATTGAAAACGAACTGCAAATGTTCGTTTTCACTTACAGCGACGTTTTGCAAGATGAAGCTGTAAACACCTATAGTTTTAGTTAGTGGAGCCTGCAAAGGAACCTAACATTTTGTGTGTGCTGATCCCGGAGGTGTCCGGGATCTTTTTTTCTGGTTGGTCGTGTCAGCGGGTGAAGAGGCAGGGCTATTTTGTGGCTGTAGTAATGGCCATCATCCCCATCAGTACCGGATGGTGTCGCACCTGAATAAATCCAACTTCTTTCAGCATTTTTTCAATGGTTTTGCGATCATGGAAGTGGTTTGTCGACCAGGCCAGATAACGGTAGGCTTTATAATTTCCCGACAGAAGTCCGCCCAAAAAAGCAGCGGCCAAAACCATATAGGTATGAAAAAGCCATTGCAAGGGAGGAAATGCAGGTTGGGAGGTTTCCAGGGCATAGAATATTCCGCCGGGCTTCAGAATTCTGTAGTATTCCCCTGTAATCTGATGGGTTTGCGTATTCATAAACATCATGTTGCGGAAAGCATAGGCTATCCCTGCCGCTTCAAACGATTCGTCGTCAAAAGGCATTTCCGATGCGTCACCATGCACAAAGGTTACCGGCGAATGGGGCAGAGGCATGCATTTTTTTTCCGCCTTTTCCAACATGGTTTCACTAAAATCCAGCCCCCATAACCTGATGCTATTAACGGTATCGTTCAGGGCTATTTGATACACTAAATCTCCTGTGCCGGTTCCAATATCCAGAAACGAACGGATTTTTGATCCCGCGATGGTTTTTGCCATACGCCTGCGGTACCGCTGATCCAGCCCCCAGGTCATCAGGCGGTTGATCCGGTCGTAACGCGGCGGAACCTCAGTGAAATATTGTTGCAATGGGGGTGAAGACGCCGGTTTGTTCATGTGTTTCTCTTTTTGCAAAAGTAGCCATTCAACACTGATTCCTTGTATATTGTTTCCCGGATTCTTCGGTTTTTGTATGTGAGACGATAAAAATTATAAAATAGTGTGTGCATTTATCCATCTCTTTTCTATTTTTGTATCCGATATGCATGTTAAAACCAATCGAAAATCAGTAAAACAAAAAATGTATGAAAAGAATTTTATTTATTATCGCTATTTTCGGAATGGCTCTTTTGGTAAGGGCTCAGGAGCCGGTGACGATTATCGGATTTGAATTTCCTGTAAATTCCGGTGAGGATAGGTTTAATGCCAACCTTGGGCTGGAGGGAAATCTTCGGTATGATATCCGCATGAGTGACTTGGATGAGAACGATTACATAATGGAAATGGGTGAAGGGATAACGGGTGTGGATGATTTTGCTGCCATGGCAAGTGCCTGGGACAACGGAGCGAATTATAAACATTTATCGATAAAATTTAAAGCCATGCTGTATCGTGATTTCACGATATCTTTTACTATGAAATCAGATGCGACGTATCCGGGTCCTCAAAGCTGGAAATTGATGTGGAATCAAAGTGGCGATGATCAATTGTATGATGTTCCGAATGCCACCTTTGACCTTTCCTCTGCTTGGCCTGATGAACCATTTTCGGGTTTTTTGCTTCCTGCCGAAGCGAATTATCCCGCCGGTTCTGTCTATATTTATTGGATGCCCGTTACCAATACCTCCACAGCGGGCGAAGAGGTAATGCCTGAGGGTACTATTGCCATTGACAACATTATTGTGACGGCTGTTTCACCAACGGGGACTCAGGAAGTGTTGTATGATAGTCGGTTAACAGTTTATCCCAATCCTTCTTCTGGCGATATCACCTTGCGCTCTTCGCTGATCAACGCACCCTTGCAGATTATTAATGTGAACGGTGCCGTTGTTGTTTCTGGAGAGGTTACTTCTGATGCGCATATTTCACTCGAGCAGAAGGGAATCTATTTCTTACGTGTTTTCGATGATAAAGAAGTGATTACCAGAAAATTGACAATCAGATAAGGGGTTATGAAGCAATTTATTTTGTGTGCCCTTTGTGTTCCGGTTTTAATATTTTTTTCTTGTGGAAGGGAAAAATATTCACCTCCGTTACTAAGCATTGAAACGATAACCCCGCAAAATGCCGTAGAATCTGTTTCTATTGGTGATGCGATTGTTTTTACCATTGATGTGCAGGCAACTTCCGAAGTAAATATCACGAATTTGTTGATTACAACCACAGTAAACGATGCGGTGATCACAAAGCTCGACAGTGGAATGAATACGGCCGGGTTGCACGTAACAAAAACCTATTATCAAAGTACGCGGCATGATGCTTCGTGGTGTGTGCAGGTTATGGATCGCGAACGAAATATTGTGCGTGAAACATTTTTTGTAAAGGGCAATCCGGATTCACAATACGGCCCCATTGAAGAATACTCTGGCATACAGCTCGCCATGCAGGAGAAAACGGATGGACACAGTTGGTTTAGTACCCTGGATGGGCATTGTATTTCACGTGACAGTGGCTCTTTTTTTCAATCCGATATTGATATTCTTTGTTATTTTAAGTATTCTATAAATAATGGAGTCAATACGCCATCGCCCACGTTTTCTTCACCGGGAGAAGAAGCTTCAGCAACCGGAGAATTATACGACCTTTTTTATCCGGAGCTTACCGAATGGAATCATCGCAATTATACGAAATGGGATATTTCCGCATCGAACGGGATTACCGCTCAGAAGTATCTGGCCTGCCATAACGACAGCCTGCTGATTCATAGCTACAATGATGCTATGGGAAAAAAGAAATACAAGTGGGTGAAGCCCGGTTTGTATATTCCCATTCAAACTGCACGCGGACAACATGGAATTGTGCATATCATTTCAGCTGATACCGTACCGCGTGGAATCATTACTTTTGATCTAAAAATTCAGCGTAACGAAGGTGAGTAGGGCAGGCGTATTATTTTTTCTTTTCCTTTTGTTCCATACTTTCGCGGTAAGCCAACAGTCCGTTCAGTGGAAAGTCATCGATTTGAAAACCGGTGAATCGTTGCCTGCAGCTACAGTAATATGCAACGATTCCTTATTTTTGATCACTGATTTTGATGGAAATTTTTTTTTGACCGATTCCGCCAGGGAGAAAAAATATACGTTGCAGATCAGCTATATGGGCTATCATGATCTGGATACAGTTGTTTCCTCCAGAGGTGAGTCTTATGTGTTAAGTCTGAAGCCGGCTACTATTCTTGCTTCCGGTGCTGAAATTACAGCGAACCGGATTATGTCGTCCGATAAATCAAAACCCCGACGTATCATCCATATGGATTCCCGCGCCCTGGAAACCATACCTTCGAAAGATGTACAAGGGTTGTTTACCTCTATTCCCGGAGTGGTTATGGAGAACGATCTGGGAATTTATGATACCCAGGCTACGGTGATGTTGCATGGATTAGGCGGTGGGGAGCAGGGGCGTACGCTGGTAATGCGCGATGGTGTTCCCCTGAATAAAGCCGATGGAGGTACGGTGAGCTGGAATAGCCTGTCGAAAGAGATGTTTTCCGAATTACGCGTAATAAAAGGACCTTCGTCGGCCTTGTATGGTGCCAATGCCATGGGTGGTGTAATTGATTTGATTTCTTCTCCTCCTAAGGAGTCTTTTACGGGCAGGGCTACCATCGAAGCGGGCACTTATCAAACCCTTGGTGGTTCTCTGTACGCTGCTCAGAAACGTTCTGTCAACCAGCGAAAATTATGGTGGAAGGCTTTTTCAAAATTTCGTACCAGCAAGGGTTATTTGACCACACCGGAGGCTTATCTGGAATATGGGGAAGATACACTGGTTGTCCCCTCCGGACTCCGGCAGATATCAGCCCAAGTGCAGGGAGGTATGGAGCAATCACATGGGGCGCTTACTTTTATGTTGTCTGTCATGGACGACCTTCACGGTAATGGATGGCAAGTGTATGAAGAGGAGGGGAGTTTTTCGCATCATACATATTACAGTGGCCAGCTTGCCACCACGCATCGGATCGGGAAGCTGGAAATGTCCGGTTCCTTGTATCTGAATTTTGAACACTACAACCGGCAGAATGAGTACCTGACCGATGGAGAGTATAAACTGTATGATGTATTCTCTCCTCGCATGGATATTGGCGGGAAATTGGCTTTTACCTCCCATTGGTTTTTGAATCACCTGCTGCAATGGGGCATCGATTTCAGGCATGGAAGTGTAAATGCCAGCGATGTGTATTACACCAGTACCGATATTATTTATAATTATGGAAAGAGTTATGTTGGGGGGCTTTATTTTACTGATGAATGGCAAATTATTCCCTATCGGTTCAGTGTATCCGCGGGAGTACGCGGTACAGTTGCCGGGTTTTGGAAAGGTGGATACACGATTGAAATGCCAAGTTATCATATTCGCTATTTATTGCATTATGCTGATGCTGATATATCTGATTATCAATGGAATGCATTAACTCCATCACTGGCTTTGAATTATCGCAGTGTAACCGGCCGTTCGAGAATTTACCTTTCCTGGGGTGAGGGTTTCCGGCCTCCAGTGCTTGGGGATATGTGCCGGGCCTCCAATGAAAATTATTTATTTCGCATTCCCAATCCTGCATTGAAGCCTGAGGTGATTACAAATCTGGAATTGGGGGGAGATAGGGTGCTGTTTGCTAATACGAATATTTCGTTTTCACTCTATACCATGTCGGGTCGCAATTTTTTATACAGCGTGGCAACCGGTGATTCGGTAGATCAAGGTTTCCGGATTATTCCCGTAGCACGAATGGAGAATATCGGCCGTGTTCGCGTGAATGGGGCTGAACTTACGCTGGAACAGCAAATCGGAAAGCAATGGGTTGGAATGGGTTACGTTAACTGGTCGCAGGGGATCATATCCGATTATTCGCCTATGTATGTTACTACCGTGTATGATTTAGCAGGTAAATTCCTTACGGGGATTCCGGAATGGCAGGCCGGAACCACAGTGTTATGGTATGGAAAGCGGTTAAACGCCGGTTTGACCTGGAAATTTACGGGGAAGCGATGGATTAATGAAACCAACAGCATGGATCAGCAATACCTTCTGTCTACCCATTATCCGGCTTATCAAACGTTGGATTTGCGTTTGTCTTGGTCTCTTAAAAAATGGGAATGTAGCGTTGACTTGCAGAATGCATTGAATCATGTTCATATTAACCGGAAAGGATTGCTTAGCCCGGGTAGGTTTTTACTGCTTTCCTTATGCCGTTCTTTATAATCCATTAAGGAATGGTTGTCGGGTCTTTCGACGGAATTCTTAAGGTAAAGATGGTTCCTGTTTCCAATTCCGAAATAAAATCTACCTTTCCATTGAGGTATTTTTCTGTTAGCAGTTTAATGCTGTAAGTGCCAAAGCCACGTCCTTCACCCTTGGTAGTAAAAGACCGCTGAAAAACCTGCAGTTTGACCTCTTCCGGCATTGTAGAATGGTTTTTTACCATACAGATCAGTTCGTTTCTTGAATTTATTTTAGCAGAAACTTCCACCGGAAGGTGTTTTGGTGAGGCTTCCAGTGCATTTTTGATCAGGTTGTGAAGTATCCGGCTTAACAACGTGGCATCTGTATAGAGAATTTGGTCTTCAATCTGCTGATGCACGTAACAGTTGCTGAATGTGGAATTTAGTAATAAAGAGGACAAGACATTTTCGAACAGGGGTTTGATCGGTATTCGGGTTATTTTTATTTTAAGTTCATTCGATTCTGCCGTCAGAAGGATGCGGTGCGAATTAATTTCTTCAAGTAGACGCAGGCTTTGTTTTTGAACGATAGCAACAAATTCATGGGGTTCAAAGTTGTTGACGTTTTCTGCTACAGCGCTTAACGATCCGGCCGTATTGGTAATGTCATGTAAAAAGATGCGATCGAGGTTCAGTATCATTTTTTTATCTGAAATATCCTCTACCGCACAAAAAACATATTTCCGGTGCCGCATGATAAAAGGCTTTGTAGTGACTTGGAGTGTGAAGGCTTTTCCTTTGGCTGTTAGCAGGTTACATTCTCTTGTATCACTTTTTTCCTGTTCGGCGGATTGAATAGCGTTGGCAAATCCACAAACCGCGCAATAGGCTGTCGACCCGCAGCCATCCGTACTTTCCAGCGCATGCATACATGCGAGCGATTCCCCTGGCCTTTTACCGATTATTACGTCAACGTCGTTGGTTTCCAGAGTATGCATGGCACTTTTGTTGGCATAAATAATTTGCCTGCAGTCATTAATAATAAAAATCTGATTGGGCACATATTCCAATAGTTGTGTGAAATTCACATCCTGCAACAGGTATTGTCTTTCCTGTTCTAACTCACTTTTTGTTCTTCTTTTTTCCGGTAAAAACATCTGCTAAAAAATATTTTTTGCGAAAGTAATATTTTTTATTGAATAGCTATTTTTTTTCGATGACGGATAAGCTGCTACAAATGCCCGTGTTATTCTTCTGTATAAATAGCCTTTTACAGGGTGCATTTTTTGTTCTTTGAAAAGGTCCATTCACAAAAAAAGGCCGGTTCTGTGTGTTCCGGCCTTTTGTCAAACCAATAATCGTATTAAAAATTGCAATCTACTTATAGCCGTGCAATTATTGCGTCGGCCATTTCTTTTGTGCTGGCTGCACCTTTTTCTACAACATCGGGGTGGCCTGACATTTTCATCATATCATACGTACGGATTTTTCCTTCAGCAATCACTTCCGCCACTGCTTTTCTAATTTTTGTAGCGATTGCTTTTTCGTCGATAAAATCCAGCATCATGCAGGCGGATTCAATCATGGCGATGGGGTTAACGATCGATACCGGGTAGTCGGCGTACTTCGGTGCAGACCCGTGTGTAGGTTCAAAGACACCAATTCCGGATTCGGGGTTAAATTGTGCGGAGCAGGCAAACCCAAGGCCTCCGATGAGACCGGCAAATCCGTCGGACACAATATCGCCGAACATATTTCCGGCGACAATTACGCCATAGTTTTCCGGATTTTTAGTCAGCCACATCATTTGTGCATCAATATTTGTATTCCAAAGTTCGATTTCGGGATATTCATTTTTCTGCATTTGCTGGGCCATTTTGTACATCATACCTGACGTTTCTCGGATCACATTGGGTTTTTCACATACGGTTACCGATTTATACCCATAATTTTTTGCATGTTCAAATGCAGCACGCAGGATCCTTTCGGTGGCTTGTTTTGTGAAGATACGTGTAGAGACGGAAACTTCTTCTTTTGGCGTCGACCCGAAATTTTTAACAAATTTGGGATGGGTCATCAGCGCATCATACACTTGTTGTCCGGGGTTACTCCACTCCACGCCGCCGTAGAGTCCTTCGGTGTTCTGCCGGAAGATTACCACATCTACCTCGGGTTCTTCGATGGTATTCTCTTTTCCACGACGGATAAAATTCAGCGGGTTTCCCTGGTAGGTTCGACAGGGGCGCATGCAGATGTCAAGGTTAAAATGTTGTCGTAACCCAACGATTGGGCTTGAATACACCAGTCCTTTGTCGCGGAGTGCTGGTGTCAGTTCTGCTGCGGCTGCATCTTTGGGTTTGGAAGTTATGGCGCCGAAAAGCCCGATTTTATGCTTTTCGAGGAGCTGTAAAGTGCGCTCGGGGAGCGGATTTCCTTCCTTGCACCAATAATCCCATCCTATGTCACCTTTTACATAATCTGCTTCAAATCCGGCAGCGTTTAAAACACGTATTGCTTCTTCCAATACACTTTTTCCAATGCCATCGCCCGGCATTGTAACGATAGTTCTTTTTGCCATGGTAGTATGTGTTTGTGCGTTTATTGTAATATTATCAAATTTCAACCTCCAAAGATAGTATTTTTAGTTTCTTTCCAAGTATTAATTTTGTAATCCAAATCGTCGCGATCCGTATTATTTGGCTTTCTTTTGTTAATTTTGCCGCGAAATGGTACAAAACGATTTTTTGCAATACCGGGTATTTCAACGCATCGCTGAGGCCTCTGCAGCGTTACATCAGGAGAGTTATGTGATTGGTGGTTATGTGCGTGACTTGCTGTTGCAACGGCCATCGAATGACATTGATGTGGTTACGGTAGGGAGTGGAATCGATCTTGCCCGGAGGGTGGCTGAAAATTCGGGCGGCGCTAAAATAACTGTGTATAAGAGTTTTGGCACAGCAATGATTAAGGTTAAAGAGGGGTCGGAATGGCTTGAGTTGGAGTTTGTGGGGGCCCGAAAAGAATCCTATCGTACTGATTCCCGTAATCCGGTTGTGGAGGCCGGGACATTGGAAGATGATCTGAACCGGCGGGATTTTACCATTAATGCACTGGCACTGAGTTTAAATGCTGCTTCTTACGGCCAGTTACTGGATCCGTTTAATGGCCTCTCTGATCTCAAAAACAAACTGATACGGACTCCACAGGACCCGGATATCACCTACTCCGACGACCCGTTGCGAATGATACGTGCCATCCGTTTTGCTTCCCAACTGGGGTTTTCTATTGTCACTGAATCGTTTGCGGCAATCTCCCGTAATGTGGATCGGATTCATATCCTGTCTCAGGAAAGAATTACCGATGAATTAATGAAAATTATCCGCTCTCCAAGGCCTTCGGTGGGATTTCAACTTCTAATGGATAGTGGGCTGTTGCAGCAAATTTTGCCGGAAATGGTTGCTCTCTCCGGCACTGAAACAAAAAAAGGACGAAGCCATAAGGATAATTTTTCCCATACGCTGGAAGTCCTCGACAATGTGGCCGCGGCTTCGGATAATCCCTGGTTGCGCTGGGCCGCTGTATTTCATGATATTGCAAAACCCGTGACGAAACGCTGGGATGAAAATATTGGCTGGACTTTTCATAACCACGATTACCAGGGGGGCCAGATGCTCCCGTCCATTTTCAAACGCTTGAGAATGCCGCTGGGCGATGAGCTTAACTATGTAAAAAAGCTGGTATTGCTTCACTTACGACCGCAGGTACTTGCCGAATCGATTGTTACCGATTCGGCCGTTCGCCGCTTGCTTTTTGATGCCGGGAATGATGTTGATGACCTGATGATCCTTTGTGAAGCCGATATTACGTCGAAGAACGAAAAGAAAAAACAACGATTTCTGCAGAATTTTGCCCTCGTTCGTCAGAAAATTGTCGATGTGGAAGCTAACGACCGCATCAGAAACTGGCAACCCCCTGTCGATGGAACAATTATTATGGAGACTTTTGATCTTGCTCCTTCTGTTACAGTGGGTGTGTTAAAGCTTGCTATTCGGGAGGCCATTCTCGACGGAGTGATTCCCAATGAATTTAATGCGGCTTACGGTTTCCTGCTCAAAAAAGGTGAAGAACTTAATCTTCCTGTGGTAAAAAATTTTCTCAACGCTTTCGATGTCTAATAGAAATGTATACCTGGTTTTGGGTTTAACAAAAAGTTTTTATCTTTAACCTTTCTTTATTTTATTATTCTATGAAAGTATATAAATTCCGCTTGCTGACCGATGAACACGATGATTTTGTGCGTGATATTGAGTTTTGTGAAGACCAGACTTTTTACGATTTTTATCTGGCAATTTTGCAAACAACCACCCTGGCCGGTAATGAACTCTCTTCTTTTTTTGTTTGTGACCCGGATTGGGAAAAACAGGCTGAGATTACGTTACTTGATATGCACGGGTCGGATAAATCTTCTTTAGAAGAAGGTATTATGAAGCAATATGTGATGTTGGATACCTACATTGAAGATTTTATTACGCACCCCCGGCAGCGGTTTTTGTATGAATACGACTTTCTTAATCCGGTAACATTTTTCATTGAGTTAATTGAGGTTACGGAATCAAGAAAAGACGTTATGTATCCATATTGCTCCTACCGCAAAGGCCTGTTGAAACAATCGTGCAATGAAGAAGCTCCTTCTAATGCAAATGAAGATTTGGATGAAGCCGATTTATTGAAAGATTTTAACGACCTGCTCTATCATACTATGGAAAATGATGAAGACGACGAACTTTAATCTTTCCTGATTCATGCCCCGTTTACTGGTAATTACCGGTCCTACTGCGGTTGGAAAAACCGAAATCTCTGTTGCTGTCGCCCGTCATTTTAATACTTCAGTTATTTCCTGTGATTCCCGTCAGTTCTATAAAGAGATGCAGATAGGTACTGCTGCTCCGGATGCTGCTGTGCTTGAGGCCGTGCCGCATTACTTCGTGGGTCATCTTTCCATCCATGATCCATACAATGTAAGCCAATATGAGCAGGATGTCCTGCAGTGTTTACCCGTGCTTTTTGCCCAGTCGGATACCGTTGTTATGACTGGAGGTTCAGGTTTGTATATCGATGGGGTGGTGCATGGGATTGATGTGTTACCTAACCCGGATCCGGCTGTACGGGATCGCATCCATCAATTTTATTTATCAGAAGGCCTTGTGGGATTACAGGAATGGCTGCAGCAGCTTGATCCGGTTTATTTTCAGCAAGTTGACAAGAATAATCCAAATCGTCTGAAGCGGGCTATCGAAATTTGTCTCAGCACCGGTGTCCGTTATTCTGAATTGCGGCTAAATCGGCCTAAAGTACGTAGTTTTGAAGTAATTAAGGTCTGTCTTACCCGTCCCCGGGAAGTATTATATCAGCGTATTAACGAACGAGTGGAAACAATGCTGGCGCTGGGGCTGGAGGAAGAGGCCCGGCAGCTTTATCCCTTTCGGGATTTCAATGCATTAAACACCGTTGGCTACCGAGAGTTATTTGCGTATTTCGAGGGCCGTATTACCCGGGAGCAGGCGATAACCGATATTAAAACGCATAGCAGGCGTTATGCTAAACGACAACTTACCTGGTTTCGGCGCGATCCGGAGTATCACTGGATTGATCTGGAACAACCCCACGTGGGGTGGTCGTTTCTACCTGAATTGGATAAGGCCTGATGGCGATTATCGCCGTTTTTTTGCCAGTGGGTCTCGTTATTTCACCCTGAAGTATTCAACACCGTTTTTTAAACGATACCAAATTATGCCATGGTGTGCGGCGAAAAGAACTTCTTTAATTTGTTCTGCGTTGATGTCAGAATCTGAAAAACGGGCTTCCAGCACCTGTTCCCATGTGCGGCCTCCGGTGGTCAGCGTATCATGGAATGCAATATAGGTGGCTTCGGGATAATCAGGGTTGTCGTAACCGCTGGCAATAATACTGCTTTCCTTAAAATCCCAGGCAATTTGCTGTTTATAGTTTATCCCTATGGTAAGCTG
>RZYD01000412.1 GCA_009930445.1 Bacteroidia bacterium
TATGGTACCGAACATGGAAGATGAGCGCCTGATGATTGAAGAGATCAGTAATGCGATCAAGAGTGTGTATGCTTCAGCCTTTTATAAAGCCAGTAAAGCCTATATGATGGCTACCTCGAATATTATTGATGAGGAAAAAATGGCTATAGTATTGCAGGAAGTTTGCGGGAAGCGGTATAATGACCGCTATTATCCAACCATTTCGGGGGTGGCACGATCGATAAACTTTTACCCGATTGAGCCGGAAAAACCTGGTGATGGGATTGCCAATATTGCGTTTGGATTGGGGAAATATATTGTAGACGGAGGGCAAACGCTTCGTTTTTCGCCCAAATATCCAAAAAAAATCCTACAATTATCCACACCTGAATTGGCGATCAGGGAAACACAAAACTATTTTGCCGCACTGGATATGAATCCGGAGAAATTTGTAACCTCTACAGACGACGGGGTAAACATCAACCATTTTAAAATAAAAGAGGCGCAAAAGGATCAATCCCTTACCCATGTGGTGTCGACCTACGATTACCAAAGTCACATGATAAGGCATGGGATTCAGGATAATGGAAAGTTGATCGTTACTTTTGCTAACATATTAACGCACAATGTATTTCCCTTAGCGGAGATCATAAAAATGTCGCTCGAAATTGGGCAAAAAGAGATGAACAAACCCATTGAAATTGAATTTGCGGCAGAACTCTCCCCGGAAAACAATAAAAACATGGTTTTTAACCTGCTTCAAATCCGTCCGATTGTTGATAATAAAGAGACCCTGGATGAAGATATCTCTTTAATTTCGCCTGAAGAGGCCATTATCACCTGTCACTCAGCACTTGGAAACGGTATTATCAACACCTTAACTGACGTTATTTATATTCGTCCGGAATCCTTTAATGCAACAAAAAATCCTGAAATCGGTGCAGAAGTAGGGAAGATCAATGAGGAATTTCTGCGGGAAGGCAAAAACTACGTGCTGATTGGCCCGGGGCGATGGGGAAGCAGCGACCCATGGCTTGGGATTCCCGTGAAATGGCCACATATTTCAGCGGCTCGTGTCATTGTTGAATCAGGGCTAAAAAACTATCGTATTGATCCGAGTCAGGGAACGCACTTTTTCCAAAACCTGACCTCCTTCCGTGTGGGGTACTTTACGATCAACCCATTTATCAAAGACGGAACCTATGATCTGGAATACCTGAATAAAATGCCCGCAGTATATGAAGACCAATACCTGCGGCATGTACAATTTAAAACACCCATCGTGGTAAAAATTGACGGGAAACGAAATTTAGGGGTTATATTAAAAGCAAAAGCATAAAGAAATGCGACACAGAAGAGTAAACAAAAAAGAAGAGATGCTAAAGATCATCGATGAATGTCAGGTATGTAGCGTTGCCATGACCGCCGACAATATGCCTTATGTAATTCCCATGAATTTTGCCATGGAGGGTGAATTCATCTATCTCCACAGCGACCCGGAAGGGAAAAAGGCAAAAATTCTGGAACGCAACAACAACGTATGCATTTCATGGAGTACGGGGTATGAAATAACCTATGTGAATGAAGAAGTAGCCTGTAGCTGGGGCATGAAATACAAAAGTGTAATTGCTTACGGCGAAGCAGAGATTACTGATGATCCTGAAGAAAAGGTACGAATCTTAAATCTTGTCATGAAAAAATATGCCCACGGGAGAGACGACTTTCATTATAATGCGCCTGCACTTCGAAACGTTCGCATTTACCGGATCAGAATTTCAAAAATGGAAGGCAGGGTGCTGGGATATTAATACTCAGAAACTCATGATCAGTTTGATGTTGAGTTGGCGCGGCGTAAGATAATTTGGCACGGCCCATTGGCGCCCAGTGACATCACTAACCCAAAGATAACTGATTGTATTGCTGATTTGCAAAAGATTAAATACTTCCGCGGTTAGCCAGATCTCTTCAAAACCATTAAAAAACCGGGGTTTCAATTGGGTTGAAGCGCTTTTTATTTGTTTTGAGAAACCGATATCCACCCTACGGTAAGGAGACATACGTAGTGTGTCCTGGTTGCGTTCCGATTTTGTAGGGCCAAAAGGCAGTCCGGTGCCAAAAAGCAAATTCAATTGCATCTTCCAGGTAGGGTTCTTGGGCAGATAGTCCTGAAAAAAGATACTAACATTCACCCGTTGGTCGGTAGGCCTTGGGATATAACCAGCTTCCACCCTATTACCCTGTTTATCGGTATAATAATCGCCCTCAATATCTTCTGCCGTTTTCAGCAGCGACAGGGTAATCCACGAATCCACGCCATCGACAAACTCGCCCATTACTTTCAGATCGAGGCCGGTGCTGTACCCATGGGCAATATTATCGGCATAATACCTGATTCTGACATTATCCACCTTATAAGGAATCAGGTTAGAGAGGTATTTATAATATACTTCTGTCACAAATTTA
>RZYD01000413.1 GCA_009930445.1 Bacteroidia bacterium
TGATTAAGGAGAGTTGCAGATGAGCCAGGAACACCAAAGAAAAATCAAAATAGAATTATTTAACGACCATTTCCAAAATTTTAAAAGATACCAAATTCCAAAAGCTCAGTTAGTAATTGCAGATATCCCTTATAACTTAGGAGTCAATGCTTATGCAAGCAGTAATCAATGGTATGAGGGCGGCGACAATAAGAACGGGGAAAGCAAACTAGCTGGCAAAAGTTTTTTTAAAACGGACAATAATTTTAACCTTGCAGAATATATGCACTTCTGTTCCAAGCTCCTGAAAAAGGAACCAAAAGAAAAGAATTCAGCTCCAGCAATGATTGTATTTTGCAGCTTTGAGCAAATGCATATGGTTGCGGAATACGGAAAAAAACATGGATTTATGAAGTCTTATCCTATTTTTTTTATAAAAAATTCAAGCTCCCAGGTGTTAAAAGCAAATATGAAAATAGTAGGAGCAACAGAGCATGCAGTTGTTCTATACCGCGATAAACTTCCAAAGTTTAGAAATGGATGCCAGTATGACGAAAACGAAAAGCCTATAAGAGGAACAGGGAAAATGATTTTTAATTGGTTTGAATGGAAGAAAGACCCTAAACAATACCCTAGATTACACCCAACGCAAAAGCCAGTAAATGTTTTAAAAAAATTAATAGAAACATTTACAGATGAACATGACGTTGTAATTGACCCGGTTGCCGGAAGTGCATCCACGCTTAGGGCTTGCAGAGAGATTAATAGAAGTTGTTATGGATTTGAGATTGAAAAAAACTTTTATCAGGAAGCAAAAGAAAAAATGTTGGCACCAGACAATAAACCGGAACAATTAGTAATAGTTTAGGAGGTGACTTTTCATGACCGCTCAATGTATGCATTGCAACAAGGAATGGAATATCAGCATCTACCAGGACATCCATTCCCGAAGATATGTTTGCCCGAACTGCGCCAAGCAGGGCAAGAAAGCCCCAAAAAAGGACAAAAAGAGAAGGCATCCTCGGAGAAGGAATGCCAGCTCAGGTAGTGCTATGAATGTAGGTAGATTATAACACAAATATAAGGAGGAATAAAGAGTGTTTAAGTTATACGAATTAACAGACATGTACCAGAACATTTGGAACCTGGTAGAGAATGAAGATATAGACCTGGACAATTTAGAAATGGCACTAAAAACAATTGAAGATTCCCTGGAAAGCAAAGCAGAGGGAATAGCAAAAATAATAAAGAGCATTGAGTCAGATGCAGCAGTCCTCAAGGAAGAGGAGACAAGGCTTGCATCAAGAAGAAAGGCATTAGAGAACAAGAAGGAAAACATTAAATCATATCTAAAAGAACAGTTATCGCTTGCTGGAATAGACAAGGTAAAAACACCGTTAATGACAATAGCACTTCAGAATAATCCACCATCAGTAAATGTAATCGAAGAAGATAAAATTCCAAAACAATATAAGGTCAAAACAGTTTCAATATCTCTAGCTAGGAGAGAAATGCTTGAAGCATTAAAGGCTGGGGCGGTGATCCCAGGCGTTGAAATAAAGCAAGATAAATCATTAAGGATAAGGTGATCTAATGAACAAATCAGAAGATATAAAAGAATTAGTAAGTGCATTAGCTAAGTTTCAATCAGAAGTTAAAAATCCAAATAACACCGCCGATAATCCATTTTTTAAGAGCAAATATGCTCCATTACATGACATTTTAAACATTATAAGGCCTCTACTATCAAAGAACGGATTAAGTATCATGCAGGCACCATCAGGTGATGGAGAGAACATCATTATTACAACGGTATTAGCACACTCTTCAGGCCAGTGGATTGAGTTTGACCCTTTGATACTTAGAACAGATAAGCCAACCGCACAAGGAGCTGGATCAGCAATAACCTATGGCAGGAGATATGCACTATCTGCCATAGTCGGTATTAGCTCAGAGGATGATGACGATGGGAACGGAGCAGAACCCAAAGCTCCGCCTAAAAATGATAACAAGTCTAAAGATAAGCCAGCACCACAGAAGAAATCAGACACAAATCCTGGCTTAATCTCTAAAGAGCAGGCAAAGCGAATGTATGCAATTGCGAAAGGGAATGTTGAATTAATTAAGGGCGTAATGAAAGAGTTTGGATATGAGAAGAGCGAAGAAGTTAAAAGATCGGATTATGACAAGATCTGTATAAGGATTGAAGAACAGATTAATAATTAATATCAGAGCCTGGGGCAACTCAGGCTCAACAAGGAGGTACATATGAGGGATGATCTAAGAACTTTGGCAAAGGAGCTTATGGAAGGTCTTACTACAGAGGAAAAGATGGAGTTGCTAAGCGATATGAGGGTTGAATTATTACAACTTGAAGACGAAATAGAAGGGGCTGAGGATGAAGATGAGTTTTAACAGTCAAAGAAAAGAAGAAATCAACTGGATCACTGCAGA
>RZYD01000050.1 GCA_009930445.1 Bacteroidia bacterium
GAACTACTACAGAAGGAGGATCCCCTCAATCAAAATATTCAATTATTTTAGAAAGATTTCTGCTTCCGCGACTTTACTAACAACCCCGAAAGTCGAGTATCAGAAAGAAAAAAATCCTTCATTAAAGTTTATTCGGTTTATGGATTCTATTTTTTCATCATCAACAAAATGGCTTGATATTTTTTTACCTGCATACAAAAAAACAATTAATCTACCTTTTTTTTGTAATATTGAGGTTCGTTTTCAATCTACTGAAATCTTAAATAAACTTTGTAACGGGGGAATGTCACGCACCAGCTTGGGAATACAATCAGGATCAGATACAATACGTAGAAAGATATATTGTAGAAATATATCTAACAAGGCAATAATTCGAGCTGCAAATATATTGAAAAAAAATAATGTTGCATATCAACAAGACCTCCTCGGTTTTAATCCTTTTGATACAGATGAAACACTAAAAGAAACATTCGACTTGCTGTCTCTTTTGCCTCCTAGAAAAATTGCTGTATTTAAATTGGAAATATTTCCAAACAGTGAACTATTTAGACTATACACGTCAAAGAGGCCACAAGACATAGGGGAAGACCGTCATAAACTATGGATATATTTATGGCATCTAAATTCGTACGGCGGAAAATATAGAAAATACGCACAGAATCTAGTCTCAAAATACCATTCACAAATACCTATTGAAGCACTGTACGATTTGCAAAATGCATGGAAACAATTAAAACATGCTAAAATATCAGACTATTAAACGTAACTGGGAGAAATATTTTCGCGGACTCAGTAATCTTCGGATAAGTTTTTACATATAGCTACCTGGAATTATTTTAAAAAATTTCATTTTTTTTAACATAATAAGAGTCAGCTGATGTGGGCAAAATTTCGTTTATCTATAACACTTTGATGTTATGCATACTGCGAAGACCAGTAATAAAAGAGTGCATCCGATAAAAGCGAGATAATTTTAAGTTAGTACATCCCGTGCGTAGAGGACAGGAAAAAATCAACTAACCAATATATGCACAAAGAAAACTTAAGTGACTAAAATGGTATTTAATAATATATATAATTTAGCAGAATCGTGGGACAAGCCGCTAGAAACACCAGAGATATGCAAACCAAATGACTACTATGGTCATGCAAGAACATTAAAAAAATTCGCAGATCTAGATTTAAACTACAATATTAAGTCCGTTATTTCTCACGGGCTTACATTTCGGAATGAAATGTGGAAAGCTGAAAAAGAAGCAGAATTGCCATGCTATGTAACTTTCAGCGAAGAAAGAAAATACACAATAAATAAAAATTCTAACAAGGCATTTTTTGCAATAGGTCCATATATACATTATGCAGAAACCCATATAGAGCGGAAAAAAATTATTTCTTATAAAAAACAGATGGGCAAGACTTTATTGGTCATACCTACACATTCAACGCATTGGATTGACGCTCATTACGACATTGACTATTTTAATTCTGAGATAAAAAATATAAGTAACCAATTTAATACTGTTTTAGTATGCATCTACTGGAAAGACATTTTGAGAGGATTGTCCAAAAAATATCAAAAACTAGGCTACCTTTGCACAACAGCTGGTCATATATATAGATGTAATTTTTTGAGCAGATTAAAAAGCATCCTAAGTATTGCAGATACAGTTATATCTAATTCGATAGGTACTCACCTAGCATATAGTATATATATGAACAAGCCTTTTTATTACATAGAACAAGAAATAAAACACATACAACACAGAAATGACATTCCCGGACCTGGAGATAAAATAGAAATATCTAAATATAGACGTATTTTAAAAAAATTATTTTCTGAATTTACGCCTAGGATTACTCGAGAGCAACTGGAAACTGTTTCTTATTGGGCTGGATTTAATGATATAAAAACAAAAAAAGAGTTAAAAAAAATATTTTGTAT
Organism: Bacteroidia bacterium; assembly: GCA_009930445.1. Lineage (GTDB taxonomy): Bacteria > Bacteroidota > Bacteroidia > Bacteroidales > BM520 > BM520. The sequence goes on from RZYD01000050.1 coordinate 1,943, forward strand.
AGCAGAAGATATGTATCAACGAGGAAAAAATTTCATTTTGCATTCAAATAGCATCCTAGCAAACCAAATTGATAACTATATTTCAAACAAAGAAAGAGATAAAGCCATCTTTTTGATTAACAATAGTAAACATGATTACTCTAATAGAAATAAAATTTTAAAACTTGCTAATTATATTGTAAGGCAACCTTTAGATAATTCTCTAAAACCAAGCGATATTCTAATCGCCTCCTATCCTAGATCTGGAAATACTTGGCTTAGGCTTTTGATCTCGGATATAATATTGCAAATTAATGGCGTTAAGACGGAAACACAGCTGCCCATTCACCAAGATAAAATTATCCCAGATTTACATAAAAATGACATCAATTTTGTCGACGAAAATATTAAGTTAAAATTCCGCTTAATTAAATCTCACAATCATTTTGACCCTACACCCCAAAAAACGATTTATCTCTTCAGAGATCCTGCGGACTCTTTATGTTCTTATTACTATTTTCATAAGAGATATAATCATTTAAAGTCTAAAGTTAATGACGGAATTGATATTTTTAGTTTAAAAAATATTCAGGATTGGATTGCTCACATTCATTCATATATTAATGCAAAAAATGAATTAAATCATGACATTTTTTTTATTTCTTATGAAAGCTTAAAAAGAAATCCCTTCGCCTCATTGAAGTCTATTGCTAATTTTTTAGGTTTAAAATACGAAGATTCGCATTTAAATATTGCAATTGAAAATCATAACTTTTCGAGACACCATAACCGTGAAAATTTACCACCTAGTTTGAATGAAAAATTTTTCAGGAAAGGCAATATTGGTGAGGGGGAAAAAGAACTCAAAAAATCAACGTATTACGCCATAAAAAAATATGCCTATCCTCTTTATTTTAAGGCATCTGAGTTAATAGACGTGAGTTATTTTTCTCAAAATAACGCTGTACAAACAAAAAAAGTTACATCCAAAGTCGCCCAATTCTGCATGCAAGACTTTGGAGGAGCCGGCACTGCCGCCCTGCGGTTACATGAAGGCTTAACTCGAGAAGGTGCAAACAATACTTTTTACGTTCAGAATATCGACAAGTGGAAAGATAAAACCGCCTTATTGTCTCAAGCGCACCCTTCAACGAAAAACGGAAAATTCATTTCTCCGGAGTGGAGAGCTTTTCAGGCTCTCAACAACCAGGCTCTTTCCCGATATCCCAATCGTCCTTCCGGCTTGGAGATGTTTTCAATCCCTTGGGCTGCAACCAAATTAAAAGACATCCCAGAGCTGCAAGACGCTGACATTATCAACCTGCACTGGATATCCGGCACATTGAGCATTCCGGACAATATCGATTTTCTAAAAGGCAAAAAAATCGTCTGGACCCTGCACGACATGAACCCATTTACTGGCGGATGCCACTATGCCGGTGAATGTCGTGGATATGAGAAATACTGTGGTAATTGCCCACAATTGGGATCGAATCAGGAAAATGATCTTTCCCGAGAAATATGGAAACTCAAGAAATCAGCCTACAGAGAACTGGATATTGAAATTGTCGTCCTTTGCGACTGGATGGCAAAATGTGTCAAAAAAAGCTCTCTTTTATCATCCGTCCCAGTACACGTCATTCCTAACGGCCTGCCTACGGATGTCTTCAGGCCCTACCCCCAGGATCAGATAAGGGAATCCTTGCAGGTGCCCAAGGACGCTTTTGTAATCCTTTTTGGCGCGGATTCCGTGACCAATGTCCGCAAAGGCTTCGTGCATCTGCTGCGGGCTTTGGAATATCTGAAAGAATCCGATATCAGCGAGCAGATCGCCCTGGTCACCTTTGGCCATAACGCCCAAGCCGAAGTCCAACATTTGGGATTTCCTACATTTGCTTTTGACTACGTAGACAAGGAATCCGAACTGGCTTTGGTTTATAGCATGGCCGACGTCACGGTCATTCCCTCCCTGGAGGACAACCTGCCCAACGTGGTTCTGGAGTCCCTTGCATGCGGAACCCCTGTGGTTGGTTTTGATGTGGGGGGTATTCCTGACATGATCGAGCATCAGGTCAATGGCTATTTGGCACCAATTGAAAACGATAAGGAATTGGCCAAGGGAATTCACTGGATCATGGAGCGAAAAAAAACAGATAGCAAGATTGGATTAAAATGCCGTGAGACTGTTTTAAGCAGATATAACCTGCCATTGCAGGCTAAACGATACCTGGAGCTCTACGAAAACATGTTGAAATAATTAATATTTTGATCAGACAGAGGAGTATATTCAGTGACAATCCCTCACCGTTCTTGGGATTCCCCTCAACCATCGAATGCCGGCTCCATAGGGCGTGAATTCTCATTCACAGAATCCATGTCCCGCGATCCTGACGAATTCACTACTCGTGATCATTGCCAAGAACTTTTGTCTCCAATTTTATGCCAACTAAACAGGGGGAACATATCTGGTGCCCTACGGGTCGCAGAGCGCCTGCAACGACAACGACCAGGACATGCATTAACTAACACAGAATACGCTCGATTGCTCCTTGCCGAGGGAAATTTTGCCACAGCCCTGCCCGTGCTGGATCAAGTACTGAATCGCAATCCTCAAAACCTCGAGGCTCTCAAGCTGTCAGGTTTTGCGTACCTGCAGCAAGGAGACTTGCCGCGAGCGCTGGCTTTCTTCAAACAAGCCGTCCGCCGCTCCCCAGCCGACAGCTTTTCGCAAATAAATTGCCACGCATTGCGCCTCAGGTTGCAAAACAAACTGCAGAGTGAAAACCCCGCCCTAAGTATTCGCCCAGTGGTGGCCACCAGCCTGCCCCCAAGAGGACTTGAAATCAGCAAACAAGCTGTTCAATCATGGCGAGATCGGGGAATAAGGGTGCTGTCCATCAACACGGCATCAGAACGGGATCAATTAGCACCACATTTCCCTGAAGTGGAATTTTGCCTCTGCGAAGAGACGGCCCGGCCCAAGTTCGGCAAGGATTACCAATACCTGGACGCGCTCTTGGATGCCTTGGCAGCAACCGGACATCCTTTATGCGGCATTATCAATGCGGATATCATACTGCGCGGTGAGTCCACGGTTTGGGATCAACTATGTGCGGCAGCAAGTCGTACGTTTGTCTATGGATCCCGCGTCAACGTGCAAAACATGGAAGCGCGTTTTGGGACGCTCCTTGAGCCTGGATTCGACTTCTTTTTTTTCCCGGCTTCTTTTCTGAGCCGAATCCCACGAACAGGATTTATCATGGGACAGCCAGCCTGGGATGTTTTTTTGCCTGCCTGGATAACACGTTGTCAGTTGCCCTGTTCTTTTTGTTACTCACCTCTCGCTCTGCATGTAGAACATCCTGTCCAATGGAGTCGAACGACAAACTCACGATTTGCGGCCATGGCCCTATCCTGGTTTGCCCCAGAGTTAGCAACAATGGTAGCTGACGATCCAGGATGTCATATATACCTTCGTCTTTTTACCGGGGCCATGGCCCAAATCCTGAACAAAGCGCCCAAGGCCAGTGCACAACCTTTTTTTTGCACATCTCCACAAATGGATTCCTGTCTTGCACCTGTAGATCCTTTCTACTGGGGAAGAAATTCGGAAGAAACGTTTTTGCTACTTTCCTGACATAGCCAAATGAAAATATTCCAAATACCATGAGCGAATTTCTCTTCAGTGTGGTTACAGCAGCATACAATGCGGCCCCATGGATACAAAACATGCTGCATAGTGTGGCCAAACAATCGATTGGCTTTAAAGCCAACATCCAGCTTATCGTGGTGGATGACGGTTCAACTGATGAAACAGCTGAAATCGTCCATGAATGGATTTCCCTTTTTCCCCAAAACATAACCTTAATACACCAAGAAAATAGTGGGCCTTCCTCGGCAAGAAATCATGGTCTAAAGCTAGCCGTAGGAAAATGGATCACATTCATTGATGCCGACGACTTTGTATCGCCCTGCTATTTTCAAATTGTACAGAATTTTTTGGATGAAACACATTTTGATGGCCCAATTATCGCCTGCAATCTGCTTTTTTATTTTGAAGCAACCAAGCAATCTATAAATGGGCATGGGCTCAATTATAAATTCACCAATACACATATTTCAAATCTTCTCAACGAGCCAAACAACATCCAACTTTCTCTCAGCTCTTGTTTTATTTCTCATCATCACAAAACGCATACTCGGTTAAAAATAGATGAACGAGTCCGCCCGACTTTTGAAGACGCTCATTTTCTCAATTTATTGCTCTTGCATTCTGGAGACTTCCGCATCGCATTTCTCAAAGACGCCCATTACTATTACCGCAGGCGGGGTGAGGGAACAGGACTGGTGGAAGGCGGCTGGGCCAATCCAGCGAAATACCACGATCAGATCCTCTTTGGATATCTCCACCTTCTACAACAATACCAGCGCACCTTGGGCCGCGTTCCGGAGTTCATCCAAAACCTCGTCATCTACGAAGCCCATTGGTACATGGTGCGCTTGCTGGAAGGGCTCCCCGATTGCCCGCTGTCCAGTGCGCAGCGAGAATCCTTCTTTGAATTGATGCGCCTTGTTTTCCGGCACATCGACATGCGTCAGATACTTCTTTCCTCGCTTCCGGTTTTGGGATTACGCACACGCATCGCCATGCTCAAAGCGTTCAAAAACAGTCGATTCACAATTGCTCCGCCCATGGTGGCAGAAATCAGCGCCACCCACTCCGAGGCCCTGCTGACGCATTGGAGCACAGACGAGGCCGTCTTCCGCTTCTATACGGGCACCGAAGAGCGCCCAATCCCCTGGCAAAAACATATCGTACACCAATTTGGCGAAACGAGTCTCTGTCATGAATATCGGCACTGGATTCCCTTGCACGAGCAGGGCGCGTGCCGAATCGAAATCGACGGCAAACCGGTTGGTGTTTTCTGCCGCGACCGCATGCTCGATATCTTTGATGGAGAACTGCTCAGGCAAACGTATTATCTACCCGAATCCGCTCTCCCCACGGAGCGACGAGCCCTGCTCAATCTACAATCCTCTCCGGAAGCTGAAACGTATCAAAATTGCTGGATCCTCATGGACCGGGTCCACAAGGCAGACGACAACGCCGAACACTTGTGCCGCTGGTTGCGTGAAAATCATCCGGAGCAACCCGTCTTTTTCGTGCTTGAACGCAAATCAAAAGACTGGACCCGGCTCAATCGTGAAGGATTTCCGCTCCTGGCATACGGCAGCAAAGAACACTATACCGCTTTGACCAAATCTGAATGGCTCATATCTTCCCACGTAGATATTCCAGTTACCGATCCAATGGGAACCAGAACGCTTTTCGGAGTTCCTTCGTACAAAACAGCATTCCTGCAGCACGGAATCATAATGCATGATTTATCTCGATGGCTGAACCAATTCAACATCGATTTCATGGTGACGAGCGTGCAACCTGAATACGAATCGCTTATCAAAGGAAAATATAAATTCACAAAGCGAGAAGTCGTTCTTACCGGTCTGCCACGACACGACTCACTACTTTTCAAGACAAAAACAAAAAAACCGAGCCGAGCCATTCTTGTTTGCCCTACCTGGAGAGAACACTTACGAAGTACTGAAGCCCATGTTCCAGGGTTAAAAAACGATGAGGCCCATACCTTTCAGAAAAGTGATTATTTCCGCAACTGGAATGCAGTCACCGCCAGTCAATCTTTGGCTCAGTTGGCTGACGACCATGGATTCAGATTACTTTTTCTCCCGCATCCCGAAATCGTACGTTTTTTGCCGCTTTTCCAACGATCGAAAGCCTTCTCGTTTTTGAGTTGGACTGATCTGAAATCAGTTCAGGATCTTCTCGCCACTTGTTCCATGGCAATCACCGACTACTCATCGTTTGCCTTTGAAATGGGCTATATTGGCAGACCCGTTGCTTACTATCAATTTCCAGAATCTCCAGATTTCATTTCAACGCAGGTTAAACCTGGCTATTTCAGTTACGAAAAACACGGGTTAGGTCCCGTACTTCGCACAAAGGAGGCACTCGAGGACTGGCTTCACGACTGTCTGCGCCAAGGCTGCACGCGCCAGGAACCTTACAACAGCCGGGCCGATTCATTTTTCACCTTACGTGACGGGCAAAACTGCCGCCGCGTGTACGAGGCGATAATAAAAAGGTAGAAATGAATGTTTTTAAATACAAACAGTGTACCACAAAAATATCAACTCTTCAAACAATAGCGAAATACGAGTCAACAATATGAAACAATTAGAAGATAAAATCAAAAAAATTAAAAGACTTCAAGAAATCAAAAAAATAGTTACAACAAACTCAAGGCCTTCATTCCACAATCTTGATAGAAAAATTGAGAAATACTTAAACTATGATAATGGTTTTTTTATTGAAGCAGGAGCAAATAATGGATACACACAAAGCAATACTTTTTATTATGAATATAAAAGAAATTGGAAGGGAATTCTTATAGAACCAGTTCTCCACAATTATAAAATGTGTGAATACTTAAGAATTAACTCTAAAGTATACAACTGCGCGTTGGTTTCATCATCATATCAAGAAAAATCAATCAAAATGAGATATGCAGGGCTCATGACCATAGTTGATGGAGCTCTGAAATCGAAAAAAAACGATGACTTTCAAATTCAAAAGGCATTGAAATATGAAAACATTGAAAAATCTTTTGATTTTGAAGTTGAAGCAAGAACTCTGAATTCCATACTTGACGAATGTAATGTTCAAAAAATTGATCTTTTAAGCCTTGATGTCGAAGGATATGAAGCGCAAGTCTTAGACGGACTTGACTTCAATAAATATAGACCAAAATTTATTCTCATTGAGGCGAGATTTAAAGAAGAAATTGAAAAAATTATACTTCCTTACTACAAGCTCATTGAGGTGCTAACAAACAACTGGGATCATTTATACGCAGCTAAATGGAACGGCAAATTGCCATAAATTGCATACATGCACAATATGCCAGCCATATCCATCGTCATCCCACTCTACAACGCGCAAACTTATATCCCGCGCTTTGTTCACGCCCTGCAGCGACAAACCCTGCATGATTTTGAAGCGCTTTTCGTTGACGACGCATCCACGGACGAAAGCGCCTCGATCGTACAGGCCTTGGCCGCGACGGACAGCCGACTCAAACTCCTCCGGCACCCCGCGAATCTCGGTGCCGGAGCTGCCAGGAATCTGGGCATCCGCACCGCGACCGGGGAAACCCTCTGCTTTGCCGATCCCGACGATCTTCTCCCGAACACATCTCTTGAAGTTCGTCATGCGGCATACAAGCAGCATGGCGCCGTTGTTCGCGCCTGCCATGTCGAACAATCGTCCCAAGGCAAAATTCTGCATTTGGAAGAGCGTCCCCCCGGTCTGAATTCCGTATGCGCGCCAAGAGACGCGGCCCACAAATTCGGCGCAAACCCGTTTCTCTGCGCCCATTGGACCTGGCTTTTTCCCACAAAAATGCTCCAGCGCCTGGGCATCTACAATGAAGAACACATGCGCACCGCAGAAGACATCATGTTCCTTATCCATGCATTCTACGGCATCTCGAAATTGGTATGGATTGAAGACATTGTCTACCGTTGGATAAAACGCGAAGACTCTCTTTCGAATACATTCTATACCGTAGAACACTATCTTGATTACTTCAGATGCGTTGAAGAATTTTACACAAAATCAATACCGCAAAAAAAAGCACTTTTGGCGGATTCTTTTTTTAATGACTACCTTTCCTGCTATATCCCACATCTCCTGAAACAAGTTCTTGACGGAAAAAGTTCGGAACAAGACGCCCAAAACGTATTTTCTAAAATTTTACAGCTTATTGAAAAATACAACATTCTTCACAAATACGCCCCATATATTCAAAAAAGGCCCCTGCAATATATCGGTTTTTTTCGCGTCTGGCATCTTCTGGCCGACCAAAGCCCCTCACTGGTCCAGCGGCTCATTCACGGACAAAATTTCATCACCCGCCGACAACTCCATGTCATCGCCACGCGCTCCAACCACGCATCCCCGGAGACGCGTCCATGAGTCATGCAGCCTTGCCCCTTCTCTCCCTCCTACGCCGCAACCTTCCGGACTGGCCCACCGGCTTGGGTGGACGGGGCATCATGTCCCTCCAGCTGCGCCGCCTCATGACCCCACATCCAGACGCAGACTGTTCAGCTGTCGCCCATGCTCTCGCTCAATGGCGCTGGCAACTTTTGCCGTGGGACAGCCAGACCATCGACATGCTCTCCACCCTGGCCAAAGCGTCAGGACGACAAGGCCCTCCCGGTTGGACGCAAGAGCCGATTCCTCGACCCGACGAAATTTTCTCCCTAGCCATGCAAGCCATGGCGGAAGGCAACACTGGCGTTGTGAGAAACGCATGGCGGCAACATGGCGCGTTGTCCCTTTACCCCGGATGGCTGGGCGAGACCTGCCTGTTTTTTCTAAACCAAGGGGACAAGACACTGTCTTCAATGACCCTCGATACAACGCGCATAGGGCGAGATCATCCTGTCCGAGCCTTGCTGACGGCGCTGATGGCCTACCGCTTCGAGACACCGGACAGTGCACTGGACCACATCTGCGCTCTGCCGGATGAATTCCGATGGGTGCGCGGCCTACTTGAAGCGCAATGCCGCATACATCTTGGGGACCGAGCGGGCGTAGAAATACTGACAAAACTTTGGCGTGAACTCCCGTGGCACCCCAACCTGTGCCTCAAACTCCATACACTGCTCAGCCCGCAACCCGAACGAAAGCCCGTCGAAGCCGACACGGCGGTGCTCATTTATTCCTGGAATAACGACGACCTCCTCGCAAAAACCCTCGCCAGCCTCGCTCAAAGCGATCTTGGCGCAGCAACTGTGCTGGTTCTCGACAATGGATCGTCGGACCATACCCCAGCGGTCGTCGGTTCAGCGTCATGCCTGTTTGGCGAACGATTCCGAAGCCTACGCCTGCCTGTGAACATCGGCGCCCCCGCCGCACGCAACTGGCTGCTTGGACATCCGGAGACAAGCCGTTTCCGAACCGTTGTTTTCGTGGATGACGACATCCGTCTTCCGCCGACCTGGTTGACCGAGCTCACCGCGCGGCATCGGCACGCACTGGCAGACGCCATCATCGGTTGCCGAATCATGGATCAGGTCCCTAAACAAAGCGTTCAGATGGCCGATGTGAACCTGCTTGGAATCGGACCAGACGGGGAGTTCCTGATCGCCAATACCGGAACGGGAGAACTCGACCTCGGTCTGCACGAGTACAACCGGCCATGCCTGTCCGTAACCGGATGCTGTCACCTGATGAACCGCGAACGGGTTGAGAAACTTGGAGGCTTCGATCTGCGCTTCGCACCGTCCCAGTTCGACGACTTCGACCTGGACCTGCGCAACGCCCTCGACGGTGGTCGCGCAATCTACGTCGGAAGCTCGGCCATCAGGCACTGCCAGCGCTCCAGTCTGAATCAGGCCGACAGCGAGGCCAAACAAGGACACATCCAGGGCAACATGATCAAGCTGAACAGCAAATATTCGCCCGAGCAAAAACGCGAATTGCTGCGCATCAACCGG
>RZYD01000051.1 GCA_009930445.1 Bacteroidia bacterium
CGGCCAAAAAGCAAACCCGATGCAATGGCAAGCAACAACACCACATCGCGGTGATTGAGCAGGGCAAAAAAACGACGGGTCATTTTATTCTTTTTGCAAATGTGTAAAATTAAATGAAAACAAAAAGGGTAATGGGATGTTTTTTACCTTTGAACCGCTTTAAAAAATTAATTTTATGAAAAAATTATCCTTTCCTGCCGTAATCCTGTTGTTGGTAATGCTCTCAGCACCAACAGCTGCTCAGGAACTTCCTAATTCCGGTTTTGAAACCTGGTATAATCAGGGTAACTATATGAATCCTCAGGAATGGGACACCCCCAACAGTGCTTTATCATTTCTGGGAATAACACCCGTCACACGAAGCAACGATGCCTACAGCGGCGATTACAGTGTGCGACTCGAAACCAAAAGTCTTTTTACTGCAATTGTACCTGCGGTGGCCACGCTGGGAACGATCACCGTGGATCTGGTAAATCAGAATGCCGCAATCGACGGAGGAATACCGTACACCAACCGACCACAACGAATGGAGGGATTTTATAAATACACCCCACAGGGAGTGGATTCCTGCGCTTTCATTGCACTTTTCTTCAAATACAATACCGAATTAAACCAGCGGGATACCCTTGGCTATGCAATGTTTTTCAACCCTAACGCAGTAACAGAATGGACGCATTTTTCTGCTGAAGTCAATTGGTCATCCACAGCGAATCCGGATACCACAAATATTATCCTCCTGTCGACTTCGAATGTTGCACAAACCCTCCCCGGGTCGGTTCTGCTGGCCGATGACATTAGCTACGAATCGGGTGTAGGAATGGAGCAAAACAACCCTTATCACGAACTACAGGTGAAACTCTTCCCAAACCCCGCAACAAATATAATAACCATAAGTATTTCGTTTCATGAGGAAGAAATTGCAGGCACACTGAAAATTTATTCATCCTCAGGAAAACTAATAAGATATGAAAAAGAAATAACATCCGGATCAACGCTAAATGTAAGCCGGCTGCCTGAAGGAATCTATTATTACCATTTTACATCCCCTGATAACGACACAAAAAGCGGTAAATTATTTATAATCCATTAGTTATTATTTCTGTAAACAATACACATCGATATATTTTTGTGCGTCTTCAAACTTATACTTCACGGCATCAGAGAACATGGAACAGGCTTCTGACAACTGTTTCCGCTGCAGATGAATAAGTCCGAGCATATAATAGGCTTTACCTGCCCGTTTATTTTTCTCCAGAATATGGTAGAGTATGGCTGATGTAGTTTCAAATTCCTTCCGGTTGAAATAAATTACGGCCTTATTCGTCAGGGCAAGCTCATAATCAGGCTTTATTTTCAACGCCTGATTCAAGTCCTGAAGAGCTTTATCATTGAGGTCAACTTTACTGTAAGCCATAGCCCGGTTAACCCAATAATTGGGATTATATGGGCTTTCACGCAGGGCCTGCGTATAATATTTAATGGCATCTGAATGATCATCCAGATAATAATGCGCTTCGGCAATATACGAGGATATGCTGTGATTGAACGGATCGATATTCGACCATTGCGTATTGGCCAGCGCCATGTATTTAATAACGTTCTTATGATCGCCTCTACCCCGGTAGGCCAGTGCAATACGCTCATTGTGTTCCGATTGATAGCGAACAACCGCAAAAGTAAGCATTGCGGGGGTAATCAGAAGTACGAGAATCAGCAGGGCATGAAAAACCCAGTTTGGAACATTGTTGCGCACTTTCCGGCGTACTTTATTGTTGAGGATAATGGAAAAGACAAAATAGAGTGTTAGCATAACCTGATGCGAAATCCCTTTTTTGGGAAAAGTAAACGACTGAATCGCCATATAACCGACCAGGCCGAAAAGCAGGCACAGGGCCATAAGCTTATCATCGGGCGTTTCGGCACGAAACCAGGCACGCAACAGGTATATAAAAGCCAGTAAAAACAATAACATATAAAAGGTAAACCCTACCAGTCCGCTGTCAGACAGAACCCAAAGATAATCGTTGTGAGGCGTAACACTGTTATCATACAATCCATACTTGTATTTCACGGTTTTCCAGTCTCCGGCACCTTCCCCGAAAACCGGATTGGCTTTAACCAGGCGAAGAGTCGCCTCCCAGCGCACAAGCCGGGAGCCTGCACCAAATTTTTTCGAAGGGTCGAATGTTTTCTCTACCCCGGCCCTTAAGGATGACCGGGAATTGGGAAGCAATCGTGCCAGCGTCTCCGCCAAGGCAAAAAACACCACCAGCGAAACGGCAATAAGCAACGATTTTCGGAAAATTTCACGCGACACACTTTTGCCCAGCAAGGCCTTATCCGAAAAAAGAAATAACAATCCTGCAACCAGAGCACCCAAAATCAGGGCAACCCAAACCGAACGCGTCTGGATAGAAACAATAAAAAAGAGCGTACCAAACAAAGAAACAGAAGTAATCACATTCCAAAATTTGTTCCGCTGAAAATATTGAAACAGCGCAAAAGGTAGCAGTAAGAAAGCGCCAATACAGTATTGATTCGACCGAACAAAATTAACCCTTACATCATCCATATCGCGTATTCCTCCAGTATTATTCCACAAATAACGCGGAATGTACTGGGCAAAAGCCCAAATCAACAATCCAAGCAAGGTAATAACAGCGATCTTCGCGACAACGCGATACCCTGCTTCATGGTTAAAAACAATTAGCGAAAGTGCAAAAAAGAAAAACATCAACACATACTTGGAAGCGTCCATAAGACCTTCACTGATATTAATAGTCAGGTGCAGGGAAAAAAGCATTACGATGGCTAACAATCCATAGGAAAGAAAAAGCGGATCACGCCATAATGCAGTATTAATCGTATTTTTGTGTTTCTTTGAACAAAAAAGAAAAAAGAGGGAAAAACCCAGTACAGTAGCGGCAAGCGTAAAATATCGTGGCCATAACTGTAAATTTAGTAAATTAGGATGCTGGATCAGATATACAACCAGAATGGTCAGAAAACTAAACAGCATAGTGGTGATTAACGATTTGCTGATTTTTGTAGCGGGAGATAAATTTTTTGCCATATAATAATGCTTAGTATTTTGGTTGCGTAAAGATAAAAATTATCACAGAATCAAATCAGGCTTATGAATTTATTTTATATTCAGAACATTGGCGTAGACAGAGAAGCATTCCTTGACGAGGAAGAGTCACGACATTGCATAAAAGTATTACGAATGCAAGCCGGTGATAACCTGGACATTACCGATGGGGAAGGTTTTTTTTACCGGGCTAAAATTACCGATCCCTCATCAAAAAAATGCCGGATATGGGTGGAAAAAAAATACCTGCCGTTCAACATTACGACGCCCAAAGTACACATTGCCATTGCCCCTACCAAAAACATCAGCCGTTTTGAGTGGTTTCTTGAAAAAACCGTTGAAATTGGCATCGACGAAATCACGCCGCTATGCAGCTTCCACTCCGAGAGAAAAAACATCAAGCCTGACCGGTTGAACAAAATAATGGTGGCAGCCATGAAGCAATCGTTACGAGCCACCCTTCCCCTACTGCATCCCATACAAGAATTTCATCAATTTATCCGGACTGCAAAGCACCGCGAAAAGTATTTCGCTTATTGTGGTGAAGGAGAAAAACGCTTGTTACAACATGCCTGTCGGCCAGGGACCGATGCACTAATCATGATTGGCCCGGAAGGCGGGTACACTGAAGAGGAAGCGAAGGAAGCCCTGCAGCAGGATTTCCGGGCTGTTTCGCTCGGAAATGCCCGTCTGCGTACCGAAACAGCCGGAATCGTAGCCTGTACTACCCTGCGGCTGCTCAATGAAAAAGAACAGTACACGGCATCAAAAATTTAAAAAAATGAAAAAATCAGGAATCATACTTCTTTTACTTTCTTTTATCGCCATAGCTATGCAAGCACAACCAGGCGTAAAAATTGCCCTGCTTAAGTACCGCGGAGGTGGCGACTGGTATGCCAACCCCACATCACTCAGCAATCTGATAGCATTTTGCAATGCAAACATCGGAACGCGCATCGAAGACGACTACGCCATTGTGGAAGCAGGCAGCCGCGAATTATTCAACTATCCTTTTTTGCACATTACCGGCCATGGGAATATCCTTTTTAACGACAGTGAAGCAAGAAATCTCAGGGAATACCTACTTTCAGGAGGATTTCTGCATATTGACGACAACTATGGGCTGGATCAATACATCCGGCCTCAGATGGCAAAAGTATTTCCGGAGTTGGAATTTGTGGAACTCCCCTATTCCCATCCCATTTACCACCAGGTATATTCCTTTGAAAAAGGATTACCAAAGATTCACGAACACGACAACAAGGCGCCTCAGGGTTTTGGGCTGCTTTTTGAAGGACGACTGGTATGTTTCTATACGTACGAATGTGATCTGGGCGATGGATGGGAAGACACGGCAGTGCATAACGACAGTGAAGAGACCCATAAGAAAGCCCTGAAGATGGGGGCGAACATCATAAAATATGCATTCACCCAAGAGTAAGGCGAATGCAATCAAGGCAAACCTATTTAAAATTTTACGCTAAATTTTATTAAAAAATACGGAGAGAACAAAATAATTAATCCTTGATTTTACGGGTTGAATCGCGCAATACAAGATTAGTTTTAATAACACGGGTTTCGTAGGGCGTATCGGCTTTATTCTTTCGTAACCGGTGAAGCAGCATCCGCGCTGCTTCGCGGCCCATTTCAAACCCATGCTGATCGACCGTCGACAGCGGGGGATCTACAACTTTACCCACAAGTGCATTCGTATATCCGGCCACAGCAACCTCTTCAGGTACTTTAATGCCAAGTTTCCGCAGTGCCATGATGGCTCCAGCTGCAGTAAGGTCATTAACGGCAAACAGAGCATCCGGGTGCAATTTCTGACTAAAAATATTATGAGTAAGCAGAATGGCATCCTCATAATTATCGCATTTAAACACCAGGTTTTCATCAAAAGGAAGCTGATATTTTTCCAATGCATTTTTATAACCTTGCAAGCGACTTTGACTAATATTGAGATAATTGGGTGATCCGAAATGAGCAATATGGCGACAGCCCTGTTGTATCAGGTGTTCAACCATCATATAAGCGCCTTTCAGGTCATCGCTCATCACTTTATCCGCTTCCAGTTCATCGGTAATTCGGTCGAAAAGGACAATAGGAATGGTATTTTTAACAAAGGATTTAAAATGTTCAAAATCGGTGGTCTCTTTTGAAAAAGAGACGATAAGGCCATCGATACGGCTTGATATCAGGGTTTGGGAATAGACCAGCTCTTTTTTATAGGATTCATTGGTTTGAAAGATCATGATATAGTAACCTGCTTCATTGGCCACCTCTTCGATGCCGCTAATAATCGAAGAAAAAAAATGGTGAACAATTTCCGGAACGATAACTCCGATAATCTTACTCTGACTGGTCCGGAGGCTTAATGCCACTTCATTCGGTTTATAGCCCAAAATATTAGCCAGCTCCTGCACTGCTTTACGGGTGTTGTAACTAATGTCAGGATGGTCTTTCAAGGCCCTTGACACAGTAGAAGGAGAAACTCCCAATCGTTTTGCAATATCCTTAATAGTAATTTGCCGGCTTCTCATTAGCGTTAATCTTAAAATTTGCAACCTGGAACCATTGTACGCAAATATAGAAAATGTTTATCAATAAATCAGGTTTCAAACGATTGCGCCATATTTTTACGATTGCGGAAGATTACCGTATAGTTCATCCCGGAAAGATGGCTGAACAGAAACAATACAAAATTGTTATGTAAAACATGATCTATCGTTTCTATTTGTAAAAGAACAGAATATTTAAAAATAAAGCACAACGCAAACGGTTGCATTAAATATTGTATGGAAGAGGCTAATAATTAAACATTTAATTCTTACCTTTACCCGTATCTTAACGCACTAAATACTAAATATGATTCAAATACTAACATTTTTCCAGATCTACTAACTAACGAACAAACATTAACTATGGTGCACTTAAAATCAAAATTCAAAGTGTTCCTGTTAATTCTTTTTGGAATGGTATCACTAGCCGGATACAGCCAGAAAGTCACAGTAACAGGAAAAGTTACCAGCGCAACCGACGGCGAACCGCTGATTGGTGCTACTGTGCAACTCATGTCCGACCTTGCAAAAGGTACCGTAACGGATATCAACGGAATTTTTACGTTGGAGACAGCAATGGGTGAAAGTTTAAAATTTTCCTATGTTGGATATCTCTCCAGAGAAATCCAATTGGATGCCACGGCTATAGCCGGAGGCCAAATCAACATAGCACTTGAACCCAACTCAGAACTACTTGATGAAGTAGTAATTATCGGTTACGGAGTTCAGAAAAAGAGCGATGCCACCGGTTCGGTAATTGCAGTCGACACAAAAGAATTCAACAAAGGAGCCATCACTTCTGCAGCCGACCTGATTACAGGAAAAGTAGCTGGGGTGCAGATCACATCCAACGGTGGTGCTCCCGGAGAAGGATCAACTATCCGAATCCGCGGCGGCTCCTCCATGTCGGCTTCCAACGACCCACTGGTCGTTATCGATGGCATTCCCATCAGCAACGACGACATCGCAGGGATGAGAAACCCGCTCAACCTCGTTAACCCGGAAGATATCGAGTCCTTCACAGTGCTGAAAGACGCATCAGCCACAGCCATCTACGGCTCTCGGGCTTCCAATGGTGTTATAATTATTACGACGAAAAAATCAAAAGAAGGCAGTCCGTTGACCGTGAATTACAAAGGAAGTGTTACCTTCTCGCAGCTTAACAAGCGGATTGATGTGCTCGGGGCAGATGAATTCAGAAATCTGGTAGCAGAAAAATACCCCAATCAGACAGGACTGCTCAGTGACGCCAGTACAGACTGGCAAAACGAAATTTATGAAAACGCCCTCGGAACAGACCACAACATCAGTGTCGGCGGCGCCTTTAAAATTCTACCCTATCGCGTTTCTGTCGGATACAATAACAGCAACGGGATACTGAAAACCGATAACCTGGAACGGACCACACTGGCGCTGAACCTAAACCCACAGTTCTTCGATAACCATCTGAAAGTGAATCTGAACGGAAAAGGAATGTTTACCAACAATACCTTTGCTAACCGCGATGCTATCGGTGCCGCGCTACAGTACGACCCGACACGCCCCGTTTACGAAGAAGGAAATCGCTTTGGAGGGTATAGCTACTGGAAGCAAAATGACAGTTTTAACGCACTTCCTGTTGAACAGGGCAGCGCAAACCCCGTAGCCCTTCTCATGCAAAAAGAAGATGTTTCAAACGTAAAACGCTATGTAGCCAGTGCCCAACTTGACTATAAATTTCATTTCCTGCCCGAATTACATGCTAACCTGAATATGGCAATGGATTATACCGACGCGGCCGGAACTGTTTTTATCGACTCCACGGCTGCTTTTTCCTACGATGCCCTAACCGGCGGAGGCCAAAATAACCGCTACGAGCAAACCAATAAAAACGAGCTGATCGATTTCTACCTGAACTATAATACAAACATCAATAAACACCGTATTGATGCAATGGCCGGATATTCATGGCAACATTTTTACAGAACGGATTACGCAGTAAATCAAAACCTGACCGGATCGATAAGCGATACTTCCGACAATCCTACGGAATATTACATCCTCTCCTTCTTCGGACGTGCGAATTACGTATATAACGACAAATACCTGGTTACCTTTACCTTACGTAATGATGGAACTTCCCGGTTCTCACCGGATGCCCGCTGGGGTCTTTTCCCTTCTGTGGCGCTGGGCTGGAACATGAAAAACGAATCGTTTTTACAGGATGTTGATTTTCTTTCACAATTGAAATTGCGTGCCGGGTACGGAGTTACCGGACAACAGGCCATTACAGATAATGATTACCCATACCTGGCCCGTTACACCTACAGTCAGTATGATGCATCGTACCTGCTGGGCAATACCTTTTATTACACGCTTCGCCCTGAAGCCTACGATGCAAACATTAAGTGGGAAGAAACGGTGACCTATAATATTGCCCTCGATTATGGCTTTATGAAAGACCGGTTTTATGGGAGCATTGATTTGTACAAACGAATCACCAACGATATGATAAATTTCATTCCCATACCTGCAGGAACAAACTTCTCGAATTATATCCTGACCAACGTTGGAAATATGGAGAATACAGGCGTTGAGTTTTCAATTTTCACCCGTCCTGTCGTAACAAAAAATATTCTTTGGGAACTGGGATTAAATGCCACGATTAATAAAAATGAAATCACCAAACTAACGGCCATCGACGATCCTGATTATCTGGGTGTTGAAACCGGAGGTATTTCGGGTGGTGTAGGATCGAACATTCAAATGCAATCGGTCGGTCATCCTGTTAATTCATTCTTTGTATTCGAACAGGTTTATGATCAGGACGGCATGCCCATTGCCGGGTTGTATGTAGATCGTAACGGGGATGGCGAAATTACGTATTCCGATCGTTACCATTACAAAAAACCAGCCCCCGATTTTATTCTTGGAATTTCCTCCAACCTGAATTATAAGAACTGGACATTCTCCTTCTCCGGAAGAGCGAACTTCGGAAATTATGTATACGATAACGTTTCATCAGAAAATGGGGTATATGAACGATTGTTCCGCCCTGAAGGACCGTATCTCGGAAATATTGTTCCGGCAGTATACGAGTCAAACTTCACAAACCCGCAGTATCTCTCCGATTTCTATGTCAAAAATGCATCCTTCTTCCGAATGGATAATATGTCCCTGAATTATAAATTTGATAATATCGTAAATAACAAAATCGATATCAACGTCTCAGCCACCGTCAATAATGCATTTGTAATCAGCAATTACAAAGGAATTGATCCGGAAATAGAGAATGGCATTGATAACCGCATATACCTGCGCCCGAGAATTTACGTATTAGGTGTGAATCTTGTTTTTTAACCTATAACTGATCAGATTATGAAGAATTTAAGAAATATATTTTTAGTACTCGCCGGAGTGTTGTTTCTGTTCAGTTCCTGTGTGAAGGATCTGGATACTACTCCGGTTGACCCGGATGATGTAACCGCTGCGCGGGTTTATGAAACACCGGAAGGATACAAACAGGTTTTGGCTAAACTCTATGCCGGGCTGGCTGTTTCAGGCCAGGACGGTCCTGCAGGCCAGGGCGATATCAGTGGTATTGATGAAGGCTTCGGCCAATACCTCAGAGGGTACTGGTACCATCAGGAATTCCCTACCGATGAGGCACTGATTGCCTGGAACGACCAAACCGTAAAGGATTTCCATTGGCATACCTGGGGCTCAAGTGATGTCTTTATTGCCGCCATGTATTACCGGCTCTATTACCAAATTGTAGCCTGTAATGAATTTGTGAAAGAATCAACCGATGAAAAACTTGATGAACGTGAAATCAGCGATGCAGACAAAACCGAAATTGCTAACTTCCGCGCTGAAGCACGGTTTCTCCGTGCCTTAAGTTACTGGCATGCATTGGATCTGTTCGGCAGTGTACCCTTTGTAACCGAGGAAGATCCTTTAGGCTCTTTTATGCCGGAACAAATCACGAAAAAAGATCTCTTTGATTATATTGAATCGGAATTACTGGAGGTGCAGGATCTGCTCGTCGATGCAAGAGCCAACGAATATGGCCGGGCTGACAAAGGGGCTGCCTGGATGCTTCTGGCAAAACTCTATCTGAATGCAGAAGTATATATTGGACAAGAAAAATACACCGATGCGCTCACTTACATTAAAAAAGTACTTGATGCCGGTTACACCCTGACAGAGAATTATGAACATCTTTTCTTAGCCGATAATGACCATCTGGATGAAGTGATTTTCTCCATCAACTATGATGGATTCCGTACGCAAACCTATGGCGGCACAAACTTTATTATCCATTCCGCTGTTGGAGGCACCATGGATCCCGCTGAATTTGGCGTTGGCGGAGGATGGGGCGGATTACGCACTACAAAAGAGTTTGTTTACAAATTTTACCCCAATGCAACCCAATCGCTGCAGGTTTCACCGCAACCCAAAAGTCTGAAATCCTATCCGGTTATTGAAGTTCCCGGAGCACATCAGGGATGGGATCCCGCTACTGCCCCCCAACTGGCATCGGTAAACAGCGATGATGTTTACGAAGGCTATGTATGGTTTCCAACTGCCAGTAATGCATTTAAATTTACTCAAGGTGGAAGTTGGACGATAAACTGGGGTGACACAGGAGCGGATGGCACGCTCGAACCTGAAGGCACTGACATTGTAGCTGGCGATGCGGGGTATTACTTCATCACTGTCGACCTGGTAAACATGACCTACACCTTGCTCAAAACAGAATGGGGAATTATTGGTTCTGCAACGGCCAATGGCTGGGACAGCGATCAGGACATGACCTACGATGCAGAAACAGACTTATGGACAGCCACTCTTGAACTGGTTGCCGGAGAAATAAAATTCCGTGCAAATGACGACTGGACGCTGAATTATGGAGATGACGGTGTTGACGGAATTCTTGAAATGGGGGGTGCCAATATTGTCATCGAAGCTTCAGGTAATTATATTATCACTATGAAACTGGGGACCCCTGATTATACGTATTCTATCGCCCGTGGCAGTTTTGACAAACGTGCGATGTTCCATACCGACGGACAGTCGCTTGAAATCAATGATGTTGGATTATTCACCGACGGATGGGCCATAACCAAATGGAAAAACATCAACTCCGACGGCACCACGGGACAAAATCTGGATTATCCCGATACGGACTTTCCCATGTTCCGTCTTGCAGATGCCTATCTGATGTATGCAGAAGCAGTTCTACGCGGTGGAACAGGTGGTGATCAGACCACAGCCTTGGGATACATCAATGAATTACGGGAAAGAGCTTATGGTGATGAAAGTGGAAATGTGGAGAATATCGACCTGCAATTCATTCTGGATGAACGCGCCAGGGAACTTTATTGGGAAGCACACCGTCGTACCGACTTAATCCGCTACGATATGTTAACGACGGATAAATACATTTGGGAATGGAAAGGAAACACAAAAGAAGGTACGGCAACGGATTCAAAATACAACCTTTTTCCACTTCCGGCTTCCGATGTAAACGCCAATACCAATTTAACCCAGAACCCCGAATACGGCAGTTAATCATTAAAAATTAAAAAATCATGAAAAAACTATCAATAATTCTTATGTTTTTAGCGGGTCTGGCAGTATTTTCCTGCACCGATGAGGAAGTAGGCCCCATCATTGGCGATACGGTAAGTCCTGAACTTACCGCTCCGGCTAACGGCCTGTCCCTGTTACTTACCGAGGAAAACGCAGAGGAAGAAGTTTTATTTACCTGGACTGAAGCGGACTATGGCTTTAGCGCAGCCATCAGCTACATCCTCGAAATGGATCTTGCAGGGAATGCATTTGCTTCTCCCATCACACTTGCCAC
>RZYD01000414.1 GCA_009930445.1 Bacteroidia bacterium
ACTTGCCTATCTCACATTATTCAAAAGAGATATGGCGAAAAAACTTGATCCGATGGATTTAAAACAAATTATCACATTACACCTTGATGGTCTAAGCAACCGTGAAATTGCTGGAATTCTTGGTATTGGTCGAAACACAATCAACAGCTACCTACAGTTGTTTATGGCCAGTAAAAAGAGTTTACGCGAGTTGTTGGAACAAGATGAAGCTACTTTGAAAGAACTTTTCCCAAACAAGACCACCATCGACAACAAGCGTTTTGATACGCTAATCAAATACTTTGAAAAGGTTAATCTTGCCCGCAAGCACCCCGGCTTCACCTTCTTATACCATTACCAGGAGTATAAGGCAAGCGTTGATAATCCGTACAGCTACACGCAGTTTATGGAGCATTACAATAAGAAATACACAAAGGAAAAAGGCTCCATGAAACTCGAACACAAAGCGGGTTATGAAATGATGATTGATTTTGCCGGCAAGCATCTTCATATCACTGATAAAGAGACAGGTGAGCTGATTCCAGTGGAAGTCTTTGTAGCCATACTCCCATGTAGCCAGTACACCTATGTTGAGGCTTGTATGAGCCAGAAACGTGAGGATCTCATTGGGTGTGTCGGCAATGCACTATCTTATGTTGGAGGTGTCCCAAAGGCCATTGTATCCGATAATCTGAAAGCTGCAGTGAGCCGTTCATCCAGGTATGAGCCCGTGATCAACAAGTCATTGAAAGACTTTGCCCTGCATTACGGATGTGTGGTCAATCCCACCCGGTCTTACTCCCCTCAAGATAAGGCCCTGGTTGAAAATGCAGTCAACCTTGCCTATCAGCGCATTTACTATCCTTTAAGAGACATGACGTTCTTTTCCCTGACTGAGTTGAACAAAGAAATCAAACGCTTACTGGAGCAGTACAACGACTTGCTTTTTCAACGTAAAGAAGGATCCCGTCGTGAACTTTTTCAATCCATTGAACGAAGGCATCTTAAACCTCTTCCTGTAACACCCTATGAGATGAAGGATTACCGAAGAGCTAAAGTTCAGAAAATGGGTTATGTATTGTTTTCTCCGGACAAAAACTACTACAGTGTACCCTATCGGTTTATCGGTAAACAAACTCAAATACACTATACCCGCACATGGGTTGAAGTGTATTACCACAACGAACGTATTGCCATACATAAACGTGTGACTACAAAAGGACTTTACACGACCAACAAGGATCATTTGAGCAGCACCCATCAGGCCTATAAAGACTGGAGTCCGGAATACTTCAATACCTTAGCCAAGAAGCATGGCGAATCGGTCATGATGTTTGTTCAGGCCCTGATCCACCAAAGTGAGTACCCTGAAGTTGCTTATAAGCGTGCGATGGGAGTTATACAACTTCACCGGGAGTATGGATCTGAACGCTTAAACAATGCTTGCCAAAGAGCTCTTTACGGACAAGCTCTCAAATATCGTAACGTAAAAAACATATTAGAGAAAGGTCTTGATAAAGAACAGTTAAACCTAGATGATCTTACGGACTTTAAATCACATATACCTAAACACCCAAACACTCGTGGAGCAGCGACATATCAATAAAAACAAACAATCATGAACAAAAATCAAACTATCGAGAAACTGAAAAGCATGCGCTTAAATGCCATGGCGAGTCAGTATCAACATCACTTGCAAAACAATTTGTACAACGACATCACTCCGGATGAGTACATCACCATCCTGGTTGACCATGAATGGGAACAGCGGCAAAACAACAAGTTTCACCGCCTGATTAAACAAGCTGGCTTCCGGCAAAAAGCATCCCTTGCAGAGGTTGACTTTACAACGGCCCGGAACCTGGAAAAGAACATGTTCAACAGGTTGTCATCGTTATACTTTATTGCAAAACATGAAAACCTCATTCTGACAGGAGCCTCGGGGCTTGGCAAAAGTTACCTGGCCCAGGCTTTGGGACACCAAGCTTGCCTGAATGGCATGAAGGTTCTGTATTACCTGACTAACCGGCTGTTCAACAGGTTAAAGCTTGCTAAAGTGGATGGAACTTATCATAAAGAACTGACCAAGCTGCAAAAGGTAGACCTTCTGATCTTGGACGACTTTGGCTTGCAGGCCTTTGACAACCATGCGCGGGAAGCCCTAATGGATATAATTGAAGACCGGTTCAACACTAAATCAACCATTGTGTCTTCACAAATCCCCGTATCCGTATGGTACGACATTATTGGTGAGGGAACCATTGCTGATGCTATCATAGATCGGTTGGTGAACTCTTCTCATCGAATCGACCTCAAAGGAGAGTCGTTACGAAAGGCGATTTTAAAGGACAATTAATGACAAATTTTTAATAACATTGTATGATCTTTTTTAGTGGCACCCATCCACCGAAATCAGTGGCACTGATAGACCGAAATAGCCA
>RZYD01000415.1 GCA_009930445.1 Bacteroidia bacterium
ATACCCAGCACGTTTTTACCTTTTAAGTAGTCAGTCATTACAAAAAATTTAATATTGATTAAACGTATCGCTAAAACTTTGATTCTCAACTAACATATAGTGTCCGCGGTAAATAATTCCCAACGAACCATCGATAGCCACTTTGTCACCCGAATTTAAAACCACACCATTGATTTCACAAAATTGCTCCGATTCCGATACTACCATTTCGCGGCAGTTCACAATACAGACTTTCCCCAACCGTGAAGCAGCCACCGCGGCATGGGAAGTAACTCCGCCACGTGCAGTAATTAATCCATCACATTCAAAGATCATCCCAATATCATCCGGAACAGTATCGGGTCGAACAAGGATATAATGCTCATTGGGCGCGGCTGATTTTCGCAATTGCATATCGTCCATAGTAAAAACAAGAATACCATTTAACGCCCCACCCCCGGCACCAATTCCTTTTCCTACAGTGAGCTTCTCCCCATCAACCGCAAAGGAAGAAACAGCAGCAGGTTTCTGGATTTCCTGATCGCGGCTCTGAAGAATATATAACGATTCCGGTTGATCCGATTCAAAAGTAAATTCAATCTCCTGATGACTAAATCCATGTTTTTCTGTCATCTCCACCGCAATGGCATACAAACGTTTATATACTTCCGGGAAGAGATCCTGCATGGTTGGCAGATTCAACTCCAGTTGTTTTCGTTGTGTATTATTAACCGGCAAAACATGCACCAGCCCTGAAACTACATCTTCACCCTGATTATTCCGTGAGAAATCGCCAAAAAGATGCACTCCGGGGCGTTGGCGAAGTGGGTTGTGGGTAAACACCACACCCGTACCTGAATTACTGCTGAGGTTTCCAAAAACCATCTGTTGTACAATTACCGCAGTGCCCCATTCCGGGGCCACCTGCATATTTTTGCGGTACACGCTGGCACGCTCCGATGACCAGGATTCAAAAACAGTATTTATGGTCACCTCCAGTTGTTTCACCAAATCAGTTTCAAAAACAATTCCCTGACTGGAAAGTATCTGCTTATAAGCCTCCGTCACCTGTTGCATTTGAGACCCCGATAACATGGACTTACTCGCCACACTATAGTCAGCCTTTATTTTGGCAATAGCCTCATCAAAAAGGTCACGATTGATACCATGTGCCATTCCCCAACTCTGAATAAACCTCCGGTAGCAATCCCATGCAGCCCATTCAAAACCGGGCTTACGGCTTAATGCCAAGGCGATTTCATCGTTCATACCCACGTTCAAAAACGTGTCCATAGCACCGGGCATTGAAATCGCCGTTCCGGAACGCACAGAGAGCAGAAGCGGATTGGTTAGATTACCATATTGCATTCCTGTCAGTTTCTCCAGATGCCGCAGCTCCATTTCCACTTTATGGCGCATTTCCGCATACATATAATCCATCTGTTTGATAGCTCGCAGCCGCCGGAACACTTCGGTAGTCAAAACAAATCCGGGAGGAACAGGAAAATTACTCAAATAAAGTTTTTTAAGAAAGTAGGCCTTAGAACCCAAAAATATCTGATTATCAATTAATTCACTAGGTTTATCGAATGAAGTAACAATTAAATCAGCATTATACGACATGGCATCCTGCAAAATATCTACACTATAGTTGTCAACCATGCGGTTCAGCGAATGCAAAACGCTATTGATAAAATTGTCGAGGGTTTGTAATAAAAAGGCAGAACTGATAATATCGCGAAAAAAGGCTTCCGATTTCTCCGCGATCAGCTTTTTCCTTGAGGGTTCGTCACATTCTCCGCGAGGATCGAATAAGCCGGGAACAATCACATTAAGCGGGTACTCGTAGGTACGTATGAAATACTTATTGATAATCTCACGGATACTTCCCGACATGAAACCAAAAATATTAATATATTGGGTAAGCGAGAAACTGGCCGAGGTGAGGCTATACCGCAGCATCTGAAGGTTAGAATTAAAGCTTTGATTAGTAACCCCATCGAGTTCAAGGCCTTGCCTGAACATTTTCAAAATTGCATAAATACGACCCAGGGTATTGGCAGAGATATATTCAAGGTTGATTTGTGCTATCGCTTGTTCAATTAAACGGGAAGCTACTTTTTCGAGCCGGAAAGTAAGACCCAGGGCTTCAAATTTGGGCTCCCGATAAGTTCCGTACATAGAGGGAATACCGAAAGCGATATGCCGTTTATGATAGATATTTTCCCATCCCTCGGTACGTTGTGTATCAAAAATTATCTCGTTCAGGTGCTGCATAAAGGAATACACAACCTCCAGGGCTTTTAAATGATCGCCGGCAGAAAATGCCTTTTCAAGCCTCACAATTTCCGGTTCGGTAAAAATTGCCACCTGCCGCAAGTCACTGATAATATTCACCGAATCGAAGGAATACTTCTCTTTCAGCAAATTATACAACTG
>RZYD01000416.1 GCA_009930445.1 Bacteroidia bacterium
GGTAGTGGGGATATTAAATGGGTATAAAGGAATGATCGAAGGCGATTTCATGGCAATGGACTCCGCTTCGGTATCAAATATAATCCAGCGTGGCGGAACCATTCTAAAAACAGCACGCAGCAAAGAATTTATGACCGAAGAAGGGAGGGAAAGAGCTTTCTGGCAATTATCGAATGCAGGCATTGATGCATTGATTGCCATAGGTGGAAACGGGACCTTCACTGGTGCCGACAAACTAGGGAAAGAGCATTCGATTCCAATCATCGGATTACCAGGTACTATCGACAATGACCTTTTCGGCACCGATAACACCATAGGATACGATACAGCCCTCAATACGGTAATCGACGCCGTAGATAAAATACGGGATACGGCCTCATCGCATAACCGACTGTTTTTTATTGAAGTTATGGGCCGGGATGCGGGTTTTATTGCCCTGAATACCGGTATTGCCTGTGGGGCCGAGGACATTCTGATTCCCGAAGAACAAACTTCCATCGACGATTTAATCGGAATCCTTGACCGCGGATTTCGTCAGAACAAAAACTCCGGTATTATCATTGTGGCCGAAGGAGACGACAGTGGAGGGGCATTACAAATCGCCCAACGGGTAAACGAGCTTTACGATCACTACGAAACAAGGGTAACAATTCTGGGTCACATCCAGCGCGGAGGCTCTCCCACTTGTGTTGACCGGGTTCTGGCGTCACGTATGGGCTATGAAGCTGTAAAAGCTTTAAAAAACGGGTACAAAGGTATTATGATTGGCATTGTCGACGATCAGGTCGCCTATACACCCATGAGCAAAGCCATTAAACATCATAATATAATGAACAAAGATCTGCTGGAGATTGCCCGTGTACTTTCTCTTTAGTATCTTTGTTCGGCCATGGAAAGAGAAACCTTCTTTGCCGATGTTTTGCTACCCCTGCCTGTTCAGGGGTATTTCACTTACCGGATACCCTATGATCTGACACCATTCGTTGAAACGGGAAAACGAGTCATCGTGCAGTTCGGAAGCCGGAAAATTTATACCGGGCTGGTGCGTCGGATCCACCAGGAAATCCCCAAAGGAAATACCATCAAATATATTCTGGATGTTATGGATGAACATCCGATTGTTTTCCCGGTTCAATTTGCATTCTGGGAATGGATGGCCGAGTACTATATGTGTCAAGTGGGTGAAGTAATGAATGCTGCTCTGCCATCAGCCCTAAAACTAAGCAGCGAGACAAGTCTCGTACTCAACCCCGACTTCCATGGCGATACAAATGAATTGACCGATAAAGAATATCTGATCTATGAGGCACTTCAGATTCAGCAAAAAATCACCTTATCAGAGGCATCGAAAATTGCAGGACTGGTCAAAATCCATCCGCTTTTTAAAAGTATGCTGGAGAAAAAAATAGTTATTCCTGAAGAGGAACTTCAAGACCCTTATCGCCCAAAAATTGTTGATTATGTGCATTTCAACCCACCCTATCTGGAGGGAGAAAAACTCGAAAAAGCACTTTCAACACTGGAAAAAAAAGCCTTCAAGCAACTGGAAATCCTGATGAACCTGATTCATCTTTCCGGTTATTTCAGTAAAAATCACGTTCCGGTAAAAAAATCCGTATTGCTAAAAAAATCCACTGCCTCAGCAGCCCAATTGAAAGCACTGGAACAAAAAAATATCATTGAAATCAGAAAGGTGATTGAATCGCGGCTACCCAAAGAGCGGGCCAGCGCTACACCTGAAGAAATTATCCTCAACGAAGCACAACAAGTAGCACACGATCAAATAACCCAAGGATTCGAAAAACACCCTACCCTGTTACTCCACGGAATTACCGGGTCGGGCAAAACAGAATTATATATCAAACAGATTGCCCGCGTACTTCAGGAGGGAAGGCAAGTGTTATTTCTTTTGCCCGAAATTGCACTAACAACACAAATTATTCTCCGGCTGGAAAAATACTTTGGTGAACGGGTTGGGGTTTATCACAGCCGTTACAATCTTAATGAGAGAGCTGAGATATGGCACCGAATTAATAAAAAAGCCGACAACAGTTACGCCATCATTTTGGGTGCCCGGTCGGCCATTTTCCTCCCTTTTATAAACCTTGGGCTAATTATCGTCGACGAAGAACACGACTACAGCTACAAACAGATGAACCCGGCACCCCGCTATAATGCTCGTGATGCAGCCATCTGGCTGGCACAAAAACATAATGCACATGTCCTCCTTGGTAGCGCAACTCCCTGTATTGAAACGTATTATAACTGTAGAAGCGGAAAATATGGACTGATCGATCTGAAAAAACGTTATGGCGGACTTCAACTGCCCGAAGTGCAGGTTGCTGACCTGCGGCTCGCTAAACGCAAAAAAGATATGCATGGGGATTTCTCGGATATTCTGTTAAAGCAT
>RZYD01000417.1 GCA_009930445.1 Bacteroidia bacterium
CACAACTGAAGCTTGATTTATTCGCCGAACCTGCCAATTAGCGGCGGGCTGGCAAAAAGGGGCAATGTGTGCGATAGCACTTATTGCCCCTGTGTTGATGGACAAAAGCCGGGTCGGCAAGGAAGAAAATAACTTGCAACTAACGCCCCTGTATGTGGCGTTTCAATGCCATATTACATCCCGTTATCAACATCATTTTTGATACCGGGAGTATCATTTTTGATACCATAAACATTTTTTCCTTACCTTTGAAGTGTTCAAACTCTAAAACAACATGATTACTAAAACTCTTTATAGGAGAAAACCCGTAGGTTTCCGCTGTCGCGAGGCGCGGACGGTTCTTTAGAGGCCGGAACAAACCTGCGGGTTTTTTCTTTGGAGGTAATCAAAAATGAAAAATCAAGTTAATCCTATCCAAGAGCTGGAATCAATGGTAAATCATTGGCCAGGTGTTTCTGAAAATTTAATGAGGATACACAACAAAGCAATTCATTTCCTGCCGGAAATGCAACTGGATGCGGAACTTCAAACCGATCTGTTTTTTCTGCATGAAGTGGCTAAAAATCTAAAATTATTGGAAGAGAGACAGCGTGATCACGCTGCGTCGATGTAAAAAAAGAGCCCGGTTCATTGAGCCGGGCTTTTTTATTTTTGTCTTTTGGGAGGTTTCAAAGAAAGAATATATCTAGGTTCAATATCTAATCGATTAACTTAAAATACTCTTCGACCTCTTCATAATTATTAAAATCAACCGGATAATTATAACTGGAAGGTGTTCCATCAATAGCCACTAACTTAAAAACAGATATTGTACTGGTTGCATCACCTTCTGTAAAAATACCGAGAGAACCAATGGCAATACCATAGCCTAAGGTATAATAAGGCAAAGCCAACCAAACATCATTATCCATGGCCAGATACAAATGAACAGAACCATTATTTACGACACTTTGAGTAAGTAAGTCTGTTGGATAATCATAAACATACAATCCGGATCCATATTCCCAGTTTTGAGGATAGACCGTAAAAGTTACACTTTTAACATTTGCATTGCCATCAATGCCATCTGCACCTGCTGGACCTTCCGGTCCTTCACATGCAAATAAAAAAATGCTTAATGCTGCAATTAGCAGAAGAGTAATCTGTTTCATAAAAAAACTTTTTTGAGGTTAGTAATCAATTTGGTTTTCATGAATTGAGACAAAGTTAGTTTTTTTTCACTTAGTATATTGTATAGGTATAAAAATATTCTCATTGATTTTAGTAGTGACAAGTAGTGACATAGTAATAAAGCCGCATCATTAATGATTTTTCACTGTCACTACTTCACCAGTTTTCAAGTAGTGACAAATTGTGACATAGTGACATTTGCACACTTTGTCACTAGATGAAACCCGTTTGTCACTACTTTGTCACTACTTTGATTTTTCGCTGTAAGGTCAATATTTATAGCCTTTGTAGCTACTTTTTGCATTTGTCACTACTTCTTTTGTCGAAACTATTAACTTTTAAAATTCTTGTATTGAAAAAGTGGTTGTAAAAATACCTGTCAAGTTTTTACAAGGGTTTTATTATTAACATGAACATGATAATAGGGTTGCCGGAATATACCGATGTAATATCTTTGGATGCAAGGTATTCTAACGGTATATTCAGGTATATGAGAAATAAGAAGAAAGAAGCTATTCAGTGGGCAATGAACAACCTTGTTGGCAAATCAATATACCATCAGGATATTCAAGGGAAGATATTTTTTACACGATCAGGTATAAACCATGCAATTTATGCAAAGTCAAATAGTGAAAAGGTTGAGCTTATATACCATGCAATAGACATTCTAAAATCGTCCAGGTTGATTTCAATTCAAAAGGATAAGTGGTCAAGACCTGATGTTTTGGGCGTCTATCGTTTTTCGACTATTCGTACAATCAACAAAAAGAAGTATTTCATCTATATAATCGTAAAGAAAATGAAGGTTAGAGGATCAGGTATTAATTATTTCTATGATCATGGTGTTATTAAGGAATTGCAATTATAAAAAAATTACTCCAACAAGTCATAGGTACGGAGTATTTCTACAAGTACGTATCCTATCTTCTACTTATTGGAGCAACACCACAAAGATACAACAGGTATGCCAAAAAGTCAAATAATGGAATGTAACGGTATTCTTAAGGTACAAACGATGGAATACGGCGGAATATCGTGTGATATTCAGGTATATAGCTATAAATAAAAGCTCCATTTGATTATCAGTACGGCGTATTTCTACAAGTACGTATCTGAAATAAAAACCAAATGGAGTCTTTGCAAAAATATAAAAATCAACACAATACAGCATTATGGCACAATTAAAAAATTTACAAATTAAGGTACCGGCGGCTTTCTACGATGAATTTAA
>RZYD01000418.1 GCA_009930445.1 Bacteroidia bacterium
CTGCCCCAGTAACTTAAATTTTCCGGCTAAGCCTTTTTTGTCTTTTTTAAATACTTTAATATAGTCATCCAGAAAGCCGAATAACCCGAGCCATACGGTACAGAAAAGAATAAGAAGGATATAAATATTGTGAAGTTGGGCAAACAAGAGGGTAGGGACGATAATGGCTAATAGGATGATAATCCCGCCCATTGTGGGTGTGCCTTCTTTTTCATTTTGCCCTGTAAGGCCCAGATCGCGGACGGTTTCCCCTACCTGTTTTTTTTGTAGCAGACGGATAAGTTTTTTCCCAATGAGCATGGAGATAATCAGGGAGGTAATAAAGGAACAAGCGGCCCGAAAAGAAATATACTGAAATACACCTGTTCCGGGGATATCGAAAATTTTGTCTATATAATCAAAAAGATAGTAAAACATAATTTGTTATCTTTCAGTTGTTAATAGTGATTTAACCAGTTTTTTATCGTCGAACGGATATTTTACTCCTTTGATCTCCTGGTATTTCTCATGTCCTTTCCCTGCAACCAGAATAATATCACCAGGCTGTGCCAATGCACAGGCCGTCTTTATGGCCTCCTTTCGGTTGCAAATTCTGAGAACTTTTCCCCTTAGCTTTTCGCTAAGCCCTTCTTCCATCATATCCAGAATATGCTCAGGGTCTTCGCTGCGGGGGTTGTCAGAGGTCAGAATTACTCTGTCGCTTAGTTGTGCGGCTATTTGCGCCATCTCGGGTCGTTTTGACGTATCCCTGTCGCCGCCGGCTCCGGCAACGGTTATGATGGAGGCATTATTCCTGCGTATCTCCCGAATGGTTTGAAGAATGTTATCTAAGGCATCCGGTGTGTGGGCATAATCAATTATCGCTGTGATATTGTTCTTGCCTTGAATTAGCTCGAAACGTCCTTCAACCGTTTCCAGTTTCGAAAGGGTGACAAGCACCTCCTCCTTTTGCTGATGTAATTCACAGGCTGTACTATATACTGCAGTCAGATTGTAGGCATTAAAATTGCCGGCCAGATGGCTCCAGAAATCTGTACCATCGAGTGAAAGATGAAGCCCCGTTATCTGGTTTTCCAGTACCCGGCATTTATAGTCTGCCATTCCTCTGAGCCCGTAGGTTTTCTTTTGGGCCGAGGTATTCTGCACCATCACTACGCCATTTTTGTCGTCCTTATTGGTCAGTGCAAACGCAGTGGAAGGAAGCTGGTCGAAGAATGTTTTTTTTGCTTCCAGATACGCTTTGAAAGTCTTATGGTAATCGAGATGATCGTGTGTCAGGTTGGTAAAAATCCCACCGCCCCATGTGAGTCCTGCAATTCGGTTTTGTGCTATCGCATGGCTGCTTACTTCCATAAAGCAATAGGCACAGCCACTGCTAACCATTTCGGCAATAATTTTATGCAGCGAGATGGTGTCGGGGGTAGTGTGTGTTGCGGGGAGTTCCCTCTCTCCGATCCGGATCTTTATCGTACTGATTAATCCACAAGGGTATCCCAATGCGGTAAAAAGGTTGAACAGCAAGGTGGAGATGGTTGTTTTTCCGTTTGTCCCGGTTACCCCGATGAGGTGAATCGCTTGGGATGGGAATCCAAGGCAGGCTTCTATTAATTCACCGGCTGCAATGGCCGGGTCATTTACCACCAGGTAGCAAACCCTTTCGTCGCACGTTGCAGGCAGGTTTTTACACAGAATAATACGCGCCCCTGATGCGATGGCTGCTTGTATATAAAGGTGGCCGTCGGTTTTTGTCCCTTCAATGGCCGCAAATGCACTTCCATCCAAAACCTCTCTGGAGTCGATACACACTGAACCTGGCATTCCCGGCCATATCCCGACCTGACTGATAATGGTTGTGGTTTTAAATATGTTTTTTATGTGTTGCATACGTTAGTTTAGTGTGATTGAAATGGTAGCTCCCTTTCTTGTATCCTCGCCTGGATCCGGGTTTTGCCCGATTACTTTTCCGCTTCCTTCAGCCCGTATCTTCATCTCCGACTTTTCTGCCAGATAAATAGCGTCTCTTAATCCCAGCCCTTTAAGATTGGGTACTTTCCCTTTCTGCGGAAAGCTGGAGGTTACCTTAGCTTCTCCGGTTGCCTCAAAAACAAGGCTTCCCCATTCGCTATCCACTGCGATAATTTTATAGGTTAAGTTGGCCGATAAGGTTTGTAGATCGTCCAAATACCCATAATGATAAGCATGATAGCGGTATATTGTGTCCTTTGGATTTTTATGGATGGAGATATCAGAAGCATAGACTTTATCTGCGATTTCCTTGAATACCGGAACGGCCACTGAGGACGCATAATACCTTCCGGCACTGGGGCGGTTAACGACTACAATGCAGGAGTATTTGGGTGCATCGGCAGGGAAATATCCGACAAATGATGCATTATACTGC
>RZYD01000419.1 GCA_009930445.1 Bacteroidia bacterium
TTACTTTCCGATACAAAATTTCTCAAAAATACTGTTAAGTATTTCATTAGTAGATATTTGTCCTGTAATGGTTCCGAGGAAATGAAGGGCCCGCCGGATGTCGGTAGCAATGAGGTCGGAGGGTAGTTGTTGCTCAAAACCCTGCTCTACCGATTCAACGGCCTCCAATGTTTTCATCAGGGCTTCGTAGTGTCTGGCACTGCTAACTATCGTGTTTTCGCTAATGTTCTCGTCTGCCAGCATCCGGCTCAGCGTCGTCGTGATCAGGTGAATGTTCTCTTTCCTTTTGGCGCAAACAAATAGTGTTTCCAGTTCAACCAAATCGGGGAATCCTTTCGGCGTTCCCGCCAGTTTGTCGGTTTTGTTGCCTATCAGGATCCATTTTCTGCTGGTGTCTTTGAGATGGGCTTTAAATTCAGCAATTTCCTGAAAGAGGGCTTCGGGGTTTGTTTCCGAAATATCAAAAACATGCAGTATCACCTGCGCTTGTTTTATGGCCTCCACAGTACGTTCGATGCCCAGGTTTTCAATGGTGTCGTCCGACTGTCGGAGCCCGGCAGTATCAAGAAACCTGAAACTGAAGCCATCGATAATTATGGTGTCTTCAATCACATCGCGTGTGGTTCCCGGAATAGCACTCACGATTGCTTTTTCTTCGTTGAGCAGGGCGTTTAACAGGGTCGATTTTCCGGTATTCGGCTTTCCGATAATCGCTACCGGGATTCCTTTTTTCATCACATTCCCTTTGGCAAAGGAGGCTACCAGCGCAATGATCTCATCTTTCAGTTCGCTCAGCAGGTTACTCAGCTGTGTGCGGTCAGCAAATTCCACTTCTTCTTCACTAAAATCAAGTTCCAGTTCAATGAGGGCTGAGAAGCGGACCAGTTTTGTGCGCAGTTCCAGAATTTTTGCACTGTATCCGCCCCGCATCTGTTTAAGCGCCAAATCATGCGCGGCTTTGCTGTCGGCAGCGATGAGGTCAGCCACCGCTTCCGCCTGGGCAAGGTCGAATTTACCATGTTGAAATCCCCGTAAAGTAAATTCGCCACCCTGCGCCATCCGTATACCCTGATGGTTGAGTAAAGCGATGATTTGTCGCTGGATGAGCCCTGAACCATGGCACATGATTTCGGCGGCATCTTCGCCGGTATAGCTGTGGGGTGCCCGGTATAATATGCTGACCACCTCATCCAGAATGGCCGTGTCGTCCTTGATAACACCAAAATACGTGGTGCGTGGTTTCAGTTGGGAAAAGTCTTTTTGTTGGTGTGTGCGGAATATTTTTTCCATTACCGGGAAGGTTTCCGGTCCGCTGATGCGCAGCACAGCGATGGCTCCGGTTCCCGGAGGAGTGGCAATGGCACAGATGGTTTCCGATAGATTGGGTAACATACGGTAGCTTTTTGTATGGGTACAAAAATACTACAAAATACCGGGACAAAAGTATGCTGTTTTTTATCGCGCTTCATTGAATTCGTAAGCGCCGGCATCCGGTGCTTCATCATCAATCCGGCTGGCTCCCCGGATGTCTTTGGATAAATCAAAAATTTCTGATTGTAAAACACTTAATGCGCCTAGATTAACCGCGGGTGAAATCAGACTGTCGGGAAAAAAATTTAACATGGAATCGGCAAAATAGGGGTTTTCATTGGCCAGACAACCAACAAATTCCGGTTCCTGATCGATGGTGCGTTCTGTTTTTAGTAAACAATGGGTGAAGGAATAAACAAAATCGGCTTCTTCCACATAATCAAGCCCGATTTCTTCGTCTTTATTTCCAAAAATAATACAATTCCCAAAATAGGCATTGATCAGATCCACCGGATAGAGGTTGTTGTCCGGGTCGACCGAATAGTTGTTCAGAAAAAGTGCCGGTGTCGAGCGCGAATTATAGCCATAGAAGGTAGCAAATGTGCAATGCCGGAAATCATAGTCGCCTCCCATGGTCAGGGCTGCGGCATAAGCACCTGCGTTGCCAAACACACTGTTGGCTGCACGCACGCGGTAGGCTTTCGTATAAAGCGCCATTCCGGTCATGTTTAGTATTTGCGTATTGTTGATTATCAGTGTATTACCAGTATATTCGTTGAGAGGTTCTGCCTGAATCCCGATATAGGCGTTTTTGATAATTGCATGGTGAAACCAGTTATCTTCCGGACCTTCGTTGATGAGAATTCTATCCCATTGCCCGGGGAGATGATCGTATTCTTCTTCCAGCCGGTCGCCCTGAAAAATGACCGGGTTTTCCTGTGTGCCGTTTACACGTATCGATCCGCCCGTATATACCCAGAGCCCGCCTTTGCTATGAAAGTGAACCTTTACTCCGGCCTCCACTTCCAGGCTGCCGGCTGAATCCACAACCGCATACCCATAAATTACATAGGGTTTATCG
>RZYD01000420.1 GCA_009930445.1 Bacteroidia bacterium
GCTACTCACCTTCGAACACACTGAAAACGACAAAACTTACGGTTACGACAAAGTAATCATGCTGGCTGGCGGCGTAGGGTATGCACGAAAACAGGATGCCCTGAAAGAAAAACCGGGAAAAAACGATATAATTGTTGTGCTGGGAGGTGATAATTATCGTATCGGAATGGGTGGAGGGGCTGTTTCATCTGTAGAAACCGGCGAATTCAATAACGCTATTGAGCTGAATGCCGTTCAACGCTCCAATCCGGAAATGCAAAAACGAGTGGCCAACGCAATCCGTGCCCTGGCCGAACGTCCCCAAAATCCAATTATCTCCATCCATGACCACGGTGCGGGAGGCCATCTGAACGCCCTTTCAGAACTGGTTGAAGAAACCGGAGGGAAAATTTTTATCGACAAACTCCCGTCAGGCGATCCGACCCTCTCGGCCAAGGAGATCATTGGCAATGAGTCACAGGAACGTATGGGACTGATAATCAAAGAAAAAGACATCGAATTGCTACAAAAAATTACGGCCCGTGAAAGAGCACCGATGTACCTTGTCGGTGCGGCAACCGGCGATAAGCAATTTACCTTCGAAAATGCAATAAACGGGGAAAAACCAATCGACCTTCAACTGGCTCATATGTTTGGAAACCCTCCAAAAACGCTGCTTACCGACAATGCACCCCATCCGGTGTATGCTCCCGTTACCTACGACCCTGAACAGCTGATTAACTACCTTGAACAAGTAGTGCAACTCGAAGCAGTGGCCTGCAAAGACTGGCTGACCAACAAAGTCGACCGTTCAGTTACAGGCAAAATCGCACACCAACAATGTGCGGGTGAATTACAACTCCCGTTGAACGATTGTGGTATTGTTGCCCTGGACTACACAGGAAAACATGGCATTGCCACCTCCATAGGCCATACCCCGGTAGCGGCACTTGCAGATCCGGAAAAAGGCTCACGGCTTGCCATAGCCGAAGCACTCACAAATCTGGTAATGGCCCCGCTGTCGCACCGGCTTAAAGGCATTTCACTAAGTGCCAACTGGATGTGGCCGGCAAAAAACCCCGGAGAAAACAAACGCCTCTATGCCGCTGTCGAAGCAGTTAGCGAATTTGCCTGCCAGTTGGGAATCAACATCCCCACAGGAAAAGACTCCCTCTCCATGACGCAGAAATACCCCGATGGCACCAAAGTTTTTTCCCCGGGCACAGTGATTATTTCCGCAGTAGGACAAACAGACAACGTTTCCGGTGTGGCAGGACCTGTAGCACAAATTGCAGCGGGGTCAGCACTCTTCTATATCCCCTTTTCCGATGGCAGAATGGCTCTCGGCGGATCGTCATTTGCACAACTGTTAAATTCTATCGGTGACGATATCCCCGATGCTGCTTCACCACTGGAATTTGCAGCCTCTTTTGAAGCTATCCAGCACCTGATTCACACACAGGCACTTCTCGCCTGTCACGATGTGAGTGCCGGCGGATTGATAACTACATTACTCGAAATGAACTTCGCTTCTACCCATACAGGAATGGAGATCGACTTATCAGAATTTGCCGAAGATGACACCCTGAAAATATGCTTCAGCGAAGCCCCGGCCATTGTAATCCAAGCAAAAGATAAAAAGGAGGTCACGCATTTTCTTACGAAAAATAAAATAAAATTTATTCCTATTGGGAAAGTAGTTGAAGGCGAAGAACTCCGGATTGAACACAATGAGGATCTGTATACGTTGGATATTGCCGGACTGCGCGAAATATGGTTTGAAACCAGTTATCTGCTGGATGCAAAACAAACCCGGAAACCGTATGCAGAAGAACGATTCAAAAACCTTGGCCATCAACCTTTAACCTATCGTTTTCCGGATAATTTTACCGGAAATATTACCGATGACATTACCCTGCCGAACCGCCCTGTAAAAGCAGCAATAATTCGTGAAAAAGGGGTTAATGGCGATCGGGAGATGGCGTATGCCTTGTTCCTGGCAGGATTTGAGGTAAAGGATATTCATATGACCGACCTCATCAGCGGCCGTGAGAACCTCAGCGATGTTAACATGATTGTTTATGTGGGTGGTTTCTCGAATTCCGACGTATTAGGTTCAGCAAAAGGCTGGGCCGGAGCATTTCTTTATAATGAAAAAGCAAAAAAGGCACTGGATTCCTATTACCATCGCCCCGATACCCTCAGCCTTGGTGTATGTAACGGGTGTCAACTTATGGCCGAACTGGAATTAATCTATCCCGGGATGAAAAATCATCCGAAACTGCACCCCAATAAATCCGGTAAATTTGAATCAGGGTTTATCAATGTAACGATCCCTGAAAACAACGCAGTGATGTTACAAAACCTTGCCGGATCAAGACTGGGCGTATGGGTGGCACACGCA
>RZYD01000421.1 GCA_009930445.1 Bacteroidia bacterium
GGGTAAACGGCTTTCATATTCTTTGGCTTTAGTTTCCCATTCTTTGAAGGTATTACCGTCTTTTGAAAGGTCGGGAAATACATACACAAAACGCCCCTGCAATACTTTCAGCTTATCGAATGAAAAACTGCTTTTGTTGTAAACTGCTAAACAAATAGTATTTGATTGTTCAGGAAATCCAAAATACAAAGTTGCATAAATAGCCGTTTTAGGGGCTTCAAATAAGTAAACCTTAGTATTAGGGTACTTGCTTAGTAAGTGTTCCCCAAATAGGCACGTTATACGCTTATCTTGCTTTGTGTACGCTTCCAACCATTCGGGCAACGGCTTATTGTTTCGGGTGTGGTGCTTTTCAATTATTGAGTGTAAAAAGTCCGTGCCTGTGGTGTGGTTTTGTTCGTCAAACTGCTTAACCTGAACGGCTCTTACATTGCCCTTTATATCAATAAAAGGAAAAGTATTTGCCCCTGCTCTGTAACCATTTGCAACCGTCCCCAATCGGTACAACCGAATAACCTTTGTAACCTCATCAGCTTCAAAGGGAAATTGTACCCTGTAAAATAGGTTCTGTATAAACGTGTTCTTTTCATAGCGTTCGGGCTGTAATGTTTGTTTGAATGTTTCAAAGTCAAAAAATACGGGTTCAGGTGTGGGCTGTGGTATTGCCTTTTTTCGCTGTGGCTTCCAGTTGTTCGGTAATTCCGAACGATTGCCCTGTTCCTGTTCCCAAACTGCTTTTGTGTAACCGTCCAAATACGGGTTATTATATTCTTGCTGTGGGCAATTTGCTTCACGGTCGCAACGTCCGTACTGTTCGGGTAAATAGTAGCCTGTTTCTGTATCAATGTACCGTACAAAACGCTTTTTCCCGCAATTTGGGCAAATATATTTTTTACTGCCTTTTTCTAATATGTATCTATATTCTGTATTCATTTTATTAAATTGTTGTTTGGCACGTGGCACAAGTGGCATTTATGGCATAAGTGGCATTTAATTTTGTGCCGTTCGTGCCGTTTGTGTCAATTGTGCCAAATGCCATTTGATTAATACCGCTTTTCATATTCGCCTCTTGTAGGGGTGTTGAACAATTCCCTGTTTGATAAAAACCGTTTAAAAGTCCGTTCAGCCATTCCCATACTTTCAGCAACCTGTACGCCCTCACTTGTTGTAAAGGTGTCGGGCAACGCTATGTAAAGGGTTTGTTTGTCGGTTGGTAACTTGTCTAATGGACTTGCATTTGATACAATAGAATGCACCTTAATAGCTGTTTTTTTGAAGTACTCAACCAACTTTAAAGCCCCTTGTACCGCTTCCATTCCAATAGCTTGTTTATTACCCTCATTACAGGCGTACCGTACCATTTGAAGTATTAAAGCCAACCGAACAGCGTACATTTCAATTTTGGCGTTTATACCGCTTATGGCTTCATTTTCGGGCATATTGCTTTGGTCTGTCAATTCCATTTGCCATTCAAATAAAAGTTGTTTTGCTTCGGGTGTAAACCTCAATATTTCGGGCTGTGGGTTGTTGGTTTCGTCCTGAATTATTGAAACGTCCAAAAGGTTTGAAATAATGGTTTGCCAATTCTCAACTATTGACGGGCTTAATTCCGTTTCGCTCCAGTATTCTTTTTTCAAATTATCGGGAACAACAAACAGCAACCTATCTAAAAACCCGTTTTCGGTTCTATTGTCTGCCAACTCATTAAGTACTCCCGGTTGTATAGTTCCTGCAACGGAAATAAAGGGCAACGGTATATTGTATTGGTCGCTTGTTTTACGGTTTACTTTTACGGTGTTACCGCTCCATACACTTAGCCAAAATTCCTGTTCGCTGCCTTTATTGTATCGGTTGAAATTTTTAAACCAACTTGCTAATTCGTCCACATTTACGCCTAAACCTCTTTTATTATGGCTGTGAACACTTACGAGGGCTTCGGGTGTAAAGTCGCTAATTAAATACTGTTCCCAAATCGGTTTTACAGGTTCGCTATACCCCTGCTGTTCCCTTTCTTTTTTGGTAAGGGTTGCAATGGTTTCATATTCCTGTTTTTTTCTTTGGTATTCCTGAAACTTTAAATTGTCCCTTTGTTCAATTGGCTTTATTGCCCATTTCAAAGGGTGTGTTTTGTTCGTTCCTGGTCGCCCTACAATTGCAAGATATAAAACAGCGTTCTGTTCGTACCCTCTCATTATTTCGGCTCTGTGGGTGTTACCTATGGAAACAGAAACAGCGTACAGTATTGAAGCTCCTATAAAGTCAATAGGAAAATTCAGGCTTTCATTTGTGGCTGTAATTATTTCCTGTATTGGTTCGGGAAATACCTCAACCGGGAAAGGGTTTTGTTTCGCTTTCTGTTCAGCTTCAACGGTCTTTT
>RZYD01000422.1 GCA_009930445.1 Bacteroidia bacterium
GATTGTAGTAAATTCAGAGGTTGTAGCCCGCTTTAAAATTGTAACGGTTTGATAGGTTTGAACCCCGCAATCGCCCACTTTGCATATACTTGTCCGTTGGGCGTCATTGTAAAAAGACCGTGCACGAGACAAAAAATCAACAATAAATGCTAACTTTGCTACTTAAAAAATAACACGATTGAATGAAAAATAAATACGTAAACTTTATATCTGACCAACATTTGTTGACCTGTATAGGGAATCTTCACAACGCATATTTGAAGGCGAAAAACAACATCACAAAAAAAAATTTTTACTCAAACAAGGTTGACACAATCAAACTAACTTTCGACTCAAAATTCAATGGCATTGACGAAGAACAGTTAATACAATCAGAGATTTTAAGACAGATTGACAAATCAATCAATAATTCAA
This sequence comes from Bacteroidia bacterium, assembly GCA_009930445.1. Taxonomy (GTDB): domain Bacteria; phylum Bacteroidota; class Bacteroidia; order Bacteroidales; family BM520; genus BM520. Next base: position 415 of record RZYD01000422.1, read on the forward strand.
TAGGAACTTTTCACGAACAAATTTTGGGCGGTATTAAAGGTTTTGAAGCAGGGAATTTGAGTGGTTATGACATCAAAGCAATTGACAATACGCTATTTGCAGACATAAAAAACAAACACAATACTATGAACAGTAGTGCAGCCGAAGCACTCTTTCAAAAGTTAAAACGATATGCAGATGACTACAAACAAGCAAAATGCTATTGGGTACAAATTCTCGCAAAAGGTAGTTTTTGTGAATTATGGAGCGGCGACATAAATGGGAAAGAATACAGTCATAGCAGGGTTTATAAAATTTCGGGCGACCAATTTTATGCTTTACTATCTGGACAACAAGATGCAATGTTTCAGCTGTATAAAGCTCTTCCAATTGCAATCAAAGACTATCTGCAATCAGTTGAAGCGACTGAAGAAATTGCTGAAAACTCTGCATTAGAAGAAATTAAATCAGAAACTAAAACCAGTAAAAGAACAGTTTTAGACCAAATTACTTTTGAGAATTACAGCTATTATCTTGGCTTTGACAAGTTGTAGTATTGATTTAAAAACTTCACAATCGAATAACCGACTTCAGTTCCCAAATTTACAGGAACAGCGTTTCCGATTTGTTTGTATTGCTGAGCCATTGAACCCTCAAAAATCCAATCATCAGGAAAAGTTTGAATACGAGCATATTCACGAACTGTAAAAGGTCGAGTTTCTTCGGGGTGGCATCTTTCAGTTTGTTTTTGAGCAGGGCTACAAGTTAGTGTTAAACAGGGTTCATCCCAACCGATACGCCTTGCAATTCCAGTTTTTCCTCCGCCTAAATGAAAACTACCACCCATGAAATCTTTTTGAATATCAAGTGGTAAATCACGCCAATACCCTTTTTGTGGCACTAAATCTAAAACAGCTTTTTTGCTTTGTGGATATTTTGCACCAGTAGATTTAGGAACATTTGTATCGTAAAGTTCGCCTTTCTTCAAGGCATCTTTCAAATTGTAAACTTTATTATGTGGTTTCGGATATTCATATCTCAAATCAATATCTTTTCTAACGCCAACTAATATTAATCGCTCTCTCTTTTGTGGAACTTTATAGTTAATGGCTTTCAATACTTGTACTGGAACAACATTGTACCCAATTTCATCTAAAATAGAAATCATTCCTTGCAAGGTCTTTCCGTTATCATGACTAAGCAAACCACGGACATTTTCTCCAATACAAATTGGTGGATTAACCTCTTTGACAACTCTTGCAAACTCATAAAATAAAGTTCCTCTTGCATCTGCAAGCCCCAGTTTTTTACCTGCATAACTAAAAGCTTGACAAGGAAAACCACCAGTTACGACATCTACTTTATTGTGATATTCTGTAAAATCAAAGTCTTTAATATCGCCCTCCAAAACTTTCCAGTTCGGACGATTTTTTCGTAAAGTTTGACAAGCCCACTTATCAATTTCATTCAAAGCAACACATTTCAAACCTGACTTTTCCATACCAACAGCCAAACCACCGGCACCGGCAAATAATTCTAAAACAGTATATTCATTTTGCGGTTCAACATAGTTAGAAACAATATCTTCAACATCGTGACTAAAAAAGTCAGCGAAAAGAGTCTCAACTTGTTCACGATTATAAACACGGTAGTTACTCATTGGCTCACGGACGGCAGACAATTTCCCCTCTCTATCCCACCTTCTAAGGGTTTCTTTGCTTTTACCAATAAGTTCAGATGCTTCAGACAGCGACAAATATTCTTTCATAACCAAGTTATTTAACCTTACACAATGGTTACAAATATACAACTTAAAATGAAACGGACAACAATAAATAAAAAAAACAACGAACGCCCAACATGGTATATAAAATATTTGGCAGAAAGTGCTATATTTGAACTTTGTACACTTAATAAACATAGCAACGATTTGAAAGGAAAGTATTCCAAAATGCCAAACATTTCATATACCTATCCGTT
>RZYD01000423.1 GCA_009930445.1 Bacteroidia bacterium
AGATGCCCTTTTCACCGATAAAAAAATTCTGGTTGTGGACGACGATATGCGTAATGTGTTCGCATTAAGCAAAATACTCACAAATAAAGGCATGAAAGTTTCTAAAGCCGTTAATGGGAAAATGGCCATGGAAGTAATTGAGAAGGAAGGCGATTTTGATTTGGTTCTGTTGGATATTATGATGCCGGAGATGGACGGCTATGAAACCACACGCCGGCTGCGGGAAAATCCCCGGTTCCGGAATCTTCCGATAATTGCCCTTACCGCCAAAGCCATGAAAGACGACCGCCAGAAATGCATTGATGCCGGTGCCAATGACTACCTCAGCAAACCCGTAAATGTGGATAAACTGCTCTCGCTCATGCGTGTATGGCTGTATCGATAATTGTTTTACCTTTATACTACGATCATCCGTTGCAAAAAGAAAAAACAAAAAATGAAGCAAAGACCCAAAATACTTCTGGTCGACGATAAATTTGAAAACCTGATTGCCCTGGAAAAGGTATTATCAGAATTTGATGTTGAATTTGTCCGCGCACTGTCGGGAAATGAAGCCTTGATGGAAACCTTTTTACATGATTTCGCGCTGGCCATCGTCGACGTACAAATGCCTGAAATGGATGGTTATGAAGTAGTTGAATTGATGCGTCAGGAAGAAAAGACAAAACTTCTGCCCGTAATTTTTGTTTCGGCCATATATAAAGAAGACTTTCATGTAATAAAAGGCATTGAAACCGGTGCCGTCGACTTTATCCCAAAACCGATTATTCCGGCAATACTGAAAGGAAAAGTACGTGTATTTCTCGACTTACATATTTATAAAACACAGCTGGAGGAAAAAGTTGACCAACGCACGCATGAACTAAAAAAAGCAAATCAACGCCTCAATGAAGAGATCCTTGAACGCCGTAAAGCCAACCATTTGGCCGAAAAAGCAAAAAAACGGGCCGAAGAAGCCGACCGCCTGAAATCGACTTTTCTGGCCAATATGAGCCATGAAATACGTACGCCCATGAATGGTATCATCGGAATGGCCGATATGCTGCGTACTACTCCGCTTACCGAACAGCAAGAAGAATACCTTAACCTTATTGAATCCTCAGGAAAAACTTTATTAGCCATTATTAATGATATTCTCGACCTGACCAAAATTGAGTCGAATCAGATGAGGCTGGAAAAAGTATCCTTTAATTTGGAGGAAGAGATTCAAAGAGCATTAAAACTCTTCCATCTGAAAGCACAGGAAAAAGGAATCCGCTTGATTTTTCAGGCAGAAGAAGGAATTCCGGAAATCCTGTTGGGTGATCCCATCCGGCTAAAGCAAATTCTGATCAACCTGCTTAGCAATGGAATAAAATTTACCGAAAAGGGAAGCGTCTCCCTTATTATCAGCATCCTGAAAAACAATACACAAAACATACGGCTGCTCTTTAAGGTAATTGATACCGGAATGGGAATAACTTCATCAGCCATCAGCAGCCTGTTTAATGAATTTACCCAATCGGATGTTTCCATTACCCGGAAATTTGGAGGTACAGGACTTGGCCTGGCCATATCAAAAAAACTCACCCATCTGATGAAGGGTGAAATAGGCGTTGAAAGTGAAATTGATAAGGGGTCCACTTTTTGGTTTACTGTTGAATTAGAAAAAGAAAAACCCAACGAACCGGTGCTGCAGGCGGAAAGGATCGATTATCCAAATGAAAACAAAACACAACAACTATCCATTCTTTTGGTGGAAGACAACCTGATTAACCAAAAAGTAGCCTTCTTTAACCTTAAACAGCTGGGACATACGGTGGATCTGGCAGAAAATGGGCAGGCGGCAGTGGAAAAATTTAAAACAAAAAAATACGATACCATCCTGATGGATATCATGATGCCCGGTATGGACGGTGTTGAGGCCACCAAAGCGATTCGTAAACTGGAAGCAGAAAAACATATTCCGGATAATGCGCGTATTTATATTATTGCCATGACAGCCAACGCACTGAAAGGCGATAAAGAAAGATACCTGCAAGAAGGAATGGACAACTATATTAGCAAACCTTTTCAGTTAGAAGATCTAAAAAAAGTATTAACCGTTCAAAAAGTAAAATAACCTGATCCTTAGGTTGTAAAACGTCATGCCAGAACACAAACCCAAAATACTGATAGTCGACGATCGTCCTGAAAACCTGGTGGCGCTGGAAAAGCTCCTGAATGGTTTTCAGGTGGAATTTATTCGTGCATCGTCGGGAAATGAGGCCATTACACTCACGTTCCTGCACCGATTTGCTCTGGCTATCATCGATATCCAGATGCCGGAGATGGACGGATATGAAACGGTAGAATTGCTTCGTCAGGAAGAAAGCACAAAGTTACTTCCGGTA
>RZYD01000424.1 GCA_009930445.1 Bacteroidia bacterium
AAATCATGGGAAACTTTTTTGCCGTGTTTCATGAATAGTTATTAATTTCGCACAAAAGATGAAAACTATGGATTATGATGTTATTGTTATTGGTAGTGGACCCGGAGGTTATGTGGCTGCCATCAGATCCGCCCAGCTTGGGCTGAAAACTGCAATCGTCGAAAAAGCAGAATTGGGCGGCATTTGCCTTAACTGGGGTTGTATTCCTACCAAAGCCCTACTGAAAAGTGTACAAGTGTATCATTATGCCAAACATGCACGGGATTATGGTATTTTGTTAAAGGATACCCTACCAATGCCCGACTTTCCTACAATCATTAAAAGAAGCCGTGACGTGGCCGATGGAATGAGTAAGGGAGTGCAATTTCTGCTTAAAAAAAATAAAATTGATGTTATACACGGTTTTGGTAAGTTACTTCCCGGGAAAAAAGTATCCGTTACTGACCACCAAGGAAAAGTAACGCAGTATAACGCAAAACATACCATTCTCGCCACAGGGGCTCGCTCGAAGGAGCTGCCTTTCATGAAACAGGATGGCAAAAAAATTATTGGTTATCGTGAAGCCATGACACTGGATCATCAACCAGAAACCATGGTGGTTGTAGGTTCCGGTGCAATTGGTTCTGAATTTGCCTATTTCTATCAATCGCTGGGAACCAATGTTACCCTGATCGAATACCTCCCGAATATCATCCCCCTGGAAGACGAAGAGGTTAGTAAACAACTGGCTCGGTCATTTAAAAAATCAGGAATGAACCTTATGACCGATACTCAGGTCAAAAAAGTTGATGCCTCCGGTGACAAATGCCGTCTTACGATTGAGACAAAAAAAGGGGAACAGATACTGGAAGCCGATGTGGTTCTCTCAGCGGTTGGCATTGCCACTAACCTTGAAGGAATTGGACTGGAAGAGACCGGCGTAAAAACAGAAAACGGTAAAATTATCGTAGATGCTGCTTTTCGTACCAATGTTGAGGGTGTATATGCCATTGGCGACATTGTTCACGGCCCGGCGCTTGCGCATGTCGCATCTGCTGAAGGCATCTGTTGTGTTGAAAATATCGCCGGAGTGCCCACCGAACCTGTCGACTATAACAACATTCCCGCCTGTACCTACACCGTACCTGAGGTCGCCTCGGTGGGTATGACCGAAAAACAGGCCAGAGAAGCAGGGTATGAAATAAAAGTAGGGAAATTTCCCTTTTCAGCCTCCGGTAAAGCAGCAGCTTCCGGCAATAAGGATGGCTTTATTAAGGTCATTTTTGATGCCCGGTATGGGGAGTGGCTCGGCGCCCATATGATCGGTGAAAATGTTACGGAGATGATTTCGGAAGTAGTTGTGGCAAGGAAACTGGAAACTACAGGCTATGCGATTTTGAAATCAATCCACCCGCACCCTACACGGTCGGAGGCTATTATGGAAGCCGTAGCCAATGCCTACGACGAATGTATACATCTTTAATCTGTAATTTATGGAGATTCTCAAAACCGGTATCCGGGATGTAGTGATTATTCAGCCCAGGGTATTTGGAGATGACAGGGGCTATTTTTTTGAATCCTGGAATAAGACTACACTTGAAAACCAACTCTTCCATCACGATTTTGTGCAGGATAATCAATCCTTGTCGATGAAAAATGTGCTGCGGGGGATGCATTTCCAGCGCCCACCGTATACCCAGGGTAAACTGGTACGGGTAATAACAGGGAGCATTCTCGATGTAGCCATTGATCTTCGAAAAAAATCGCCTACTTATTTACACTATGAAACGGCATTGCTTTCCGGTGAAAATAAACTGATGTTCTATGTTCCGGAAGGCTTTGCCCATGGTTTTTTGACCCTCGAAGACCACACTATTGTTAATTATAAGTGCACGAAGGAATACCACAGTGACTCCGAAATTACTTTCCGGTGGAATGATCCGTCCATAGCCATCAATTGGGCTATTCAGAACCCGATCCTCTCGGAACGTGACCGCGAAGCACCATTTCTCCATCAGATCGACAACCCTTTTTAATACAAAACGCTTGAAGGAGCAGCTGAAAATATACGGAGCCAAAGTCCACAACCTTAAAAATATCAATGTTGTAATTCCGCGAAACCAACTGGTGGTTATTACTGGTTTAAGTGGCAGTGGAAAGTCATCGCTGGCCTTCGATACCCTTTATGCCGAGGGTCAGCGGCGTTACATGGAGACCTTTTCTGCTTATGCCAGGCATTATATCGGGAATATGGAACGCCCGGAGGTGGATCAGATTACCGGACTTAGCCCGGTAATTGCCATTGAACAGAAAACACAAAGCAAGAACCCACGCTCTACCGTTGGTACCATTACCGAAGTGTATGATTTTCT